>DATCLH010000259.1:0-3021 GCA_036564035.1 Thermaerobacter sp. | reverse complement strand
AAAAATAACTGCGGCGAGGATACGCTGAAGGCAAGCTGGTGGGTTCAAACGGGACCTAGCGAGGCCGATGGTGTAAGTGGGTCGCAGTCGCTAACGGGCAATTTTTATCTCATTAGACGCCAAGGGCATTGGTTCCTCTGGGGAGCCGAATAGGGAATGCCCTTTTCCAACGGCCGCTGGTTGTCGGGGCAATTTGGGATGGTGAATGGGCCAGCCGGGAAAGTGATTTGGGCCCGATCGGAATGAGGTCCAAAATCGGGCTTTGTCTGAGTCTCGACCTCCACGGTCTTCGATTGTCGAAAGGCGCTAGGCCCCTTGAACCGCCGTCCGAGTTTTCGCATCTCTTACGTTGGAATATCCTCCAGCCAGACATACGACTGAAGCGAATTGGTTCATATTGTAGGATCGTGGCATTCATATCATAGCCTTCATACCCACTTCAGGGTATAAGGGTCTACTTCGCCATAGAAACAGTGCATACTACTGGAAACCGCAACCACGACCAACCGGGATGGGACCGGCACAAGGAACCAGAAGGCTCACGGTCAAAGAAGAATGGGGCCAAGAAGAATGGGGCCAGCCTTGCCCGTTCCACTGAAGGAGGCTCCTCATGCCAGGATTACGCAATTTACCGTCTTTCTTCCTCTTCAACGCCCGCATCTTCACCGCCGATCCGCAGCTACCGGAAGCGACGGCCATGGTCGTGGAACACGGTCGCATCCGTTGGATCGGCCGCCAAGAGGATGCCAATCCCGGCTCGGGATTGGCCACCGTCGACCTCCAAGGACGGCGGGTGATTCCCGGCATCGTCGACGCCCACATGCATCCCCTGTTCCTCGCCCAGACCGCGGAGCAGATCGCCTGCCTGCCGCCGGCCGTCCACTCCGTCGACGACATCGTCGCGGCCGTACGCCGGCGACGGGAGGACCTGGCGCGTAACCCGGGGCATCAGCCAAACCCGCCGTGGATCCTGGGCTGGGGCTACGACGAGGGGAAGCTGGCCGAAGGGCGTGCCCCCACCCGCTGGGACCTGGACCGGGGGGCCGCCGACGTGCCGGTGGTCATCACCCGTATCTGTTACCACGTGGTGGCGGTGAACAGCAAAGCCCTGGAACTGGCGGGGATCACCCGGGAGACACCGGACCCGCCGGGTGGCCGGATCGACCGGGACGAACGCGGCGAACCGACGGGCATCCTGCGGGAATCGGCCCGCCATCTGGTCCTCGACCGCATCCCCAATCCCTCCCCCGAGGCCTGGGCGGAGATGCTGGCCGGCCTCAGCCCCTACCTCTTCGCGCGGGGGATCACCGGGATCACCGACATGATGGCCCGGCGCCATCCGGTGGACGACCTGGAACTGTACCGCATGGCTCGGACCCGGGGGTTGCAGCAGCGGGTGGCCCTTTACGTCCTCTGGGACCACCTGCAGAAGGACGGCGAGGAGGGCGGCGCAACCGGTGGTCTGGGCGTGGACCCCGATCCCCAAGGGGGAGGCGCAGCAAGGGGCGGGGCCCCTGTCCTCCTGCCCTATGAGCCGATCGATCTGGACCCCCGCCAGCCGGTCTTCGTCGCCGGGATCAAGGTCTTCGCCGACGGCAGCATTTCAGGACGTACCGCCTGGGTCGATCCGCCCTATCGAGGGGAGGGTAGCCACGGCCTCCCCATGGTCACTTCACAGGAACTGCGGGCCGCGGCCGCCGCGGCCCGGGGAGCCGGCGTGCAGCTGGCCGTCCACGCCATGGGGAATCGCGCCATCGAGCAGGTGGCCGGCACCCTGGTGGGCCTCCCGGCATGGCTCGCCGACGGCCCCTCCATCCGCATCGAGCACGCCACCCTGGCCGGTCCCGAGGCGATGGTCCAGGCGGCCCAGGCGGGGATGGCCTTTGTCCCCCAACCGATCTTCCTGTTCGCGGAGATCGAGAGTTATGTCAACAACCTGGGGGAGGAACGGGCCGGGTGCGCCTACCCGCTGCGGTCAATGCTCGACGCGGGCGTCCGCGTCGCCCTCTCGTCCGACGCGCCGGCCACCTCGTGGTCCGACCCGGCCAATCCCTTCGTCAACGTGAAGATGGCCGTCACCCGGACGGCCTCCGACGGGCGCCAGGTGGGGCCGGGCGAGGCCATCCCGCCGGCCACCGCCCTGGCCCTGTACACCCGGGAGGCTGCCCGGGTCCTGCGCCTCCCGGGCGTGGGCCGGCTGGCCCCGGGTTTCGCCGCGGACTTCGTCGTCCTCGACCGGGATCCCCTGGCCGTCGAACCGGAGGAGATCGATACGGTGCAGGTGCTGGCGACCTACATGGCCGGCCAGCGGGTTTACGAAGCGTAGCCTTCCGGATGGGTGGGTGACGCGTCATCGCGCCGCCCCGCCGCTGCGAACGGCTCCGTGTCCTGCGGCGCCGTTGCCACCCTTCTCCCGGACGGTCACAAGCGTCGTCACGCTACATGGCGAGTCGAGGGGGCAGATCGTGTCGGGGCGGCCCGCTGCGCAGGAGGAATCCCATTCTTTCCCACCGAACGACACAAACGACACAAGTAACCACAAGCAACAAGGTGGCGCCTGACCCACTCGGCAGGTGCGATGCCTTCGAAGGACGGAACCGGTGCGGGGCGTCCATCGTCGATGGATGAATGGGGGCGGTGGTCAAGGTGGAGCCACAGAGCGGGTCGACGGGCCGGATCGTCCGGCGTAGCGAGGGCACACCCCCTCAAAGGGATGGGTTGTTGCTTCTGGCGCCGTTCACCGCCGCCGGCATGCCCAGGGTGGCCACGCGTGGCAGGCAAGACGATGCCACCACCCCCACAGGACCCGCGCCCCGGCGGTGCCGCCCCTTTCCCGCACGGGCCCTTGCCGCGCTGGCGGTGGTCGCGACCCTTCTCGCCGCCCTGATCGGGGCCGGGTTCCCCATCTCCCGCGCACAGGCTGAGACCGGCGGTTCGCCGGCTCCCGGCTCCGGCTCCGCCCCCGCCTCCGGTTCCCCCCTCTCCCTGGAGGTCCTGGCGGGGTACGGCCAGCAGCCGGCC
>DATCLH010000258.1:0-4443 GCA_036564035.1 Thermaerobacter sp. | reverse complement strand
GGCCCGGACCCGCAGGCGGATGCCGTCCCGGGTGGCGTGGACCTGCGGGCGCACCTCCCGCACGCCGGCCACCTGCAGGCCGGTCCGCCGGACCAGCTCCTCCACGGCCGCCAGGGCGGTGCGCACCTCCCCCAGCTCCGTGGCCGCCGAGACCGCGTCCCGCCGCCGCGGGCGCAGGGCGTGGTAGGTTACGTGGAGCCCGCTGAGCAGGAAGAACAGGCCGACGGCCACCGTCACCCAGCCGCCGGCCAGGCCCGGCGCGGGCACCCACCCGGCGGGCAGGATCCCCGCCGGCAGCCGCCCGGCCAGGGCCGCGGCCAGCAGGACCGCGCCCACTCCCGCCAGCAGCAACGAGTTCAGTACCGCCAGAGCCGCGTTCCACGGGCCCATCGGCCGCCCCCCTCTGGGCGTGGGGTTGGAAATCGCCGGATGAACGGGCCGCCCCGTCCCGCGGGTGGCGGGCGCTGGGCCGGGGCCTGTCCGAACCGGCGGCAGGACGGCCGGAGCGCCCCTGCACCTGTCCCGGACCCCGGCTTCACCGGGGCGCCTCAGGGGTTGCCTCCAGCGGCGGCCCCCACGGGATCCGCCGCCGGCGGGCCGGCCGGACAGTGGGGCGACGCCGGTCCGCCTCAGGCCGGGACCCGCCCCGGCGACCCTGGCCGGCGCGGCCCGCTACTTGGCCCGCGCCTCCAGTTCCCGCTGGGCCTCGGGAAAGGCGACACCCTGGATGTGGATGTTGACCCCGCGCACCCGCAGGCCCGTCATCGTCTCGACGGCCCGCTTCACGTTGTCCTGCACCCGCTCGGCCACCTGGGGGATGCGCACCCCGTAGTGGACGATCATGTACAGGTCGATGGTGCACTCCCGCTCGCCGACCTCGACCTTGACGCCCTTGCCGAGGTTCTTCCAGCCCAGCATCTCCGAGAGGCCGCCCACCAACCCGCCGCTGGCCATCCCCGCCACGCCGTCGATCTCCATGGCGGCGATCCCGGCGATGACGCTGACCACCTCGCTGGCGATGCGAATGTGGCCGCCCTCGTCCTCACCCGGAAGGGGAAGGAATTCGCCCTGCTCCTCCATCCACGCCACCTCCCGCGCCGTGCGGGCCGGCTCCGGGAACCGCCGCAGCGCTGTCATTATACAGTGACCGCGGCAACCGCGGCCAGGCCGCGGTTGCCGCGGTCCCCCACGGCGGCCGCCGGGCTTGGGCGCCTCGGGCCGCCGGCTCCGCCGGTTCGTCCCCCACGGTCCCTCAGCTGTTCCGCGTGACGATGCGGATGCCCTCATACCCGATGCCCGTGACCTGCCGCACGATGTCGGCGATGCGGGCCGCGTCCGCCTGGGCGAAGCGGTCGGCCTTGACCACCACGATGGCCGCCTGGTCGTAGACGAACACCACCGCGTCCTCATAGCCCTTGCTCTTGATCAGCTGCTCGATCTGCTGCTCGACCCCCTGGCGCTGGGTCAGCTGGACCAGGGCCTGCTGGGCCTGCTCGCGGGCGCTGGCGCTGGCGTTGGGGTCGTTGGCGATGGCCTGCAGCTGCTCCACCTGCCGGTCGTAGATCGCCGTCCGCTGGACCCGCAGCTCGGCGAAGCTGCCGGCCTGGACGTCGGGCAGGGCGCCTGCCTGGCCTTCGGCGCCTGCGGAGGTCCCCTGGTCACCGGGCAGGGCGGCGCTGCCGCCCGCGGTGTCGGAGCCGGTCATGTCCGTGGTGCCCAGGCCCTGCTGGTCCAGGCTCACGGTGCCGGTCCCGCCCTGGTAGAGGGCGCTCTGGTGGTTGAAGTCGTCCCACTTGGCGGCGATGTAGGCGAAGACAACCGCCACCACGACCAGGAAGACGAGGAAGCGCGCCGGCGATGCCGCTTGCACCTTGCTCATCCCTGTACCCCCCTCAAGGTTTGGGTTGCCCTGCCAGCACCATCACCCGGTGCAGGGGCAGGTGCAGGTAGGTCGCCACCGCCTGGGTCAAGGCGGCGCGGACGTCGGGGTCGGCGGCCCCTTCGGCGACCACCAGGACCCCTGCGATCTCCACGGCGTCGACCTCGGTGATCAGCGCCTGTTCGTCCCCCCCTCCCCGGAGCAGCTGCCGCTCATCCCGCTGCTCGGTGGTGGTCCGGCGGCCTCCGCCGGAATCCTGTTCCTCGATCCGCCGCTCGGTGGACACCTGGTTGGCGGCGTACTGGTAGCGGGGCCCCCGGGCCAGGTGCACCTCCACCTGGACGCGACCCGCCCCCTGGACCCCCGAGAGGATGGCCTCCAGCCGGGCGGCCAGGTCGGCCGCCATGGGCTCCAGGGGGTTGGCGGCCGCTGCCGTGGCAGGGGGGGCCGTGGCCCGGACCGGTGCCATGCTGGGAACGGATCCTGGCCCCCCCTGGCGCCACTGGCCGGCCACCAGAAGCCCCACGCCGACGACCAGGGCGGCGGCGAGGAGCAGTTGCTGCCGGCGGCGGGGATCGCGCCAGTCCAGGGTCAGGGCCAGGCCGGCCCGCCGGCCGTCACCGTGTGCCACCGCCGTCACCTCCCTCCACGGCCTCGACCCAGATCACCTGAATGGCCGCCGGGTCCAGGTCGAGGCGCGACGCCAGGACCTGCTGCAGCTGCCGGCTCAGCGCCTGGCGCTGGGCCGGATCCCAGGCGCCCCTGGCGCCAGCGGCCGGCGTCCCCGCCGCGGGGCCACCGCCGGTGGATCCGGCCGGTCCGGCGGCCCCGGTCCCCTCCTCCGGACCCGGTGGGGGCAGGCCACCGGCACCGGCCTCCCCCGAACCGGCCGTCCCGCCATCGGAGGTGATGGGGCCGATGCGCACCGGCTCCACCGGTTGGATGCCGCTCCCCCCGGCGTCGCCCGCCGGCGGCAGGGCAGGTCCGGTTCCCGCCGCCGGGGCGGCGGGCAGGTGGAGGGTGAGCCCCAGCACCGCCCCCCACCGCGGCGAAGCGGGGTCCGTCACCAGATCCAGGTCGATGGCCAGGGGCTCGACCCCCACCGTCGCCCGCACCTCCTCCCGGACCAGGGCGATGAGCCGCTGGCGGTGCAGATCCAGGGCAAGGCTCCGGGTCCGGTCCCGGGCGGCCTCCAGGTCCGCCCGGTCGATCGGGCCGGCGCCGGTGCCGCCGGCCAGGCCGCCCTCGCCCTCCACCGCGGCCAGCGCCCGCTGCCACGCCGGCACCAGGTCCGCCGGCTCGCTGCCTAGCCACGCCAGGACCGGCCGGATGACGGCCAGCAGGACCAGGAGCCCCAGCACGACCTGGACGTAGCGGCGCATGGCCCCCGTGGGCAGGGCCAGTTCCACCAGCCCGGTGAGGATCAGCACCATGACGACCTGCCGGATCCACTCGCTCAGCGCCCCCATGGCCGGCCTCCTAGCGCATCATCACGGCGGCGTTGCCGGCGGCCAGCATGACGGCCAGGACGATGAAGAACATCAGCCCCACCACCGCCGTGGCCGCGCCCACCAGGACCAGGTGGTCGCCCATGGACTGCAGGGCCGCCGTCACATGGCCCGGGCCGACGGGCTGGATCGCCGCCGCCACCAGCCGGTAGACGAAGACCAGGGCCACCAGCTTGAGCAGCGGGAACACTACCAGGGCGAAGACCGCCAGCATGCCGAGCAGGTTCACCGCGTTCTTCAGCAGCAGCGACGAGGTCACGACCAGTTCCACCGAATCGGACAGCATGCCGCCGACCACGGGGATGAAGGTCCCCACCAGGTACTTGGCCGTCCGCAGGGCGATGCCGTCGGCCACCGTCCCCGCGGCCCCCTGGATGGCCACCACCGTCAGGAACACCGTGCCGGCCAGGCCGAGCAGGACGAGGGCCGCCTGCCGCAGGAGGCGCGAGACGCCGGAGAGGGAGGTGCCCACCGGGAAGTGGCCGGCGATGTCGACCACCGCCGCCAGGAAGATCAGCGGCAGGACCCACTGGCCGACGATCACGCTGGTGGTGTGGGCGGTGGCCACCACCAGGGGATGGAGGATCCCGGCGGTGGCCAGGGCGCCGGTGCCGGCCATCAGGGTCAGCAGCACCGGCAGGCTGGCCAGGAGGAAGTCCACCAGCCCCTGGATCGCCTGCTGGCTGACGGCCAGGGCGTCGCGAAAGCTGACCAGGGCCAGGGCGATCAGGGCCAGGTAGGTGGCGGCGTAGGCCGCCCGGGCCACCGCTTCGTTGTCAAAGGCGTTCTCGATGGCTTGCAGGACGGCCAGCAGCACCGCCAGGACCAGCAGCCGCAAGAGCAGGCCCCCGTTGGTGACCACCTCGCCGGCCAGGGCCCGCAACAGGGCGCCCAGGATGTCCCCGGCGTCCCAGGGCAGCTCCCCCCGGCGCAGGGCTTGCCAGGTCGACTCCCAGTCCAGGCCCGGCAGGGCCTCGCCCACCTGCTCCCGGACCCGGTCGAGGGCCTGGAGGAACCCGGCCGCCCCTTCCGTCTCCTCCCACTGGCGCTGGGCCA
>DATCLH010000257.1:0-2011 GCA_036564035.1 Thermaerobacter sp. | reverse complement strand
GAGATGGGCACCAGCTCCAGCCCGGCTTCCCGCGCCGCCTCCTCCAGCGAGGCCAGGTGGGCCTGGGCCTCCGGCAAGTCCACCTTGTTGGCCGCCACCACCCCGGGCCGGGCGAGCAGCGCCGGCTCATACGCTTCCAGTTCGTCCCGCAAGGTGGCCAGGTCCTGCCGGGGGTCGCGCCCCTCGGTGCCGGCGGCGTCGACCACGTAGATCAGCACCCGGGTCCGCTGGATGTGCCGCAAAAACTCGTGCCCCAAACCGACGCCCTCGTGGGCGCCCTCGATGAGCCCGGGGATGTCCGCCACCACGAAGCTGCGTCCCGGCCCGCGCTGGACCACGCCCAGGTTGGGCGCCAGGGTCGTGAAGGGGTAGGCGGCCACCTTGGGACGGGCGGCGGAGATCCGGGCCAGGAGGCTGGACTTGCCGGCGTTGGGCCAGCCGACCAGGCCGACGTCGGCCAGCAGCCGGAGTTCTAGCTTGAGCCAGCGCCGCTCGCCCGGCTCCCCCTTCTCCGCCAGGCGGGGCGCCTTCCGCTGGGGGGTGGCGAAGCGCGCGTTGCCGCGGCCGCCCCGGCCGCCCCGGGCCACCACCACCTGCTGGCCCTCGGCCGCCAGGTCGGCGAGGACGGCCCCCGTGTCCCGGTCGCGGACCACCGTGCCGGGGGGCACCCGCACGTACAGGTCTTCGCCCCGCCGGCCGTGGCGGTTGCCACCCTCCCCGTGGGTGCCGCGCTCGGCCCGGTAGTGCCGGCGGTACCGCAGGTCGGCCAGGGTCGTCAGGGCCGGGTCGACCACCAGGATGACGTCGCCGCCCCGGCCGCCGTCGCCGCCGTCGGGGCCGCCCCGGGGGACGTACTTCTCCCGCCGGAAGCTGACAGCCCCGTTGCCGCCGGTACCCCCTTCAACGTAGATCTCCGCCTCGTCGACGAAGTCGGGCACGCCCTTCACCCCGCGGTGGAACCTGCATCCTCCAGCCCGCCCGGCCCGCCGGCGGCTTCCTGGCCGGCGGCGGTTGCCGCGCCCGCGTCCCCGCCCTCCAGGCCCCACCGGAGCCGGCCCTCCAGGCCGTCCCAGTGCAGCCAGATCCGGCGCCCCGGCGCCGCCAGGGCCGCCTGCCGGGCCGCTTCGAGCTCGGCCGCCACCCTCCCCGGGGCAGCCGCTGCCCGCCCCGGCGAGGTAAGGGCCTGGCCCGCCGGCTGGGCGGCCGGCCGCCGCGGGCCGGCGCCGGGCACGACCGCCCGCGGTCCCTGGACCTGCGGGGCGCGCCAGGCGACCTCGATCCCCGCCTCCTCACACAGGGCACGCCACGTCAAGTAGAGGGCGGCCGTCTCTACCGGCCACTGGCGCAGCACGACGCCCTCCCACTCCAGCTGGCGGCACCATTCGGCCAGCGCCGCCGTGGCCCGCTCGGGCCGCCCCAGCTGGAGCCAGCCAAGGGCGATCTGCAGCCGGTTGACGGCGGCGTGGCGCCGGGCCCGCACCACCCGGACCAGGTGCTGGGCGTGGCCCCCACCGGGGGCCCCGGCGGCCCGCTGCGGGTCGCCCGCGTTCGGTGCCTCCCGTCCCGTCATCAGGATCCCCCATCCCCGGCGGCCACCAGGAGGGCCCGGTCCAGCCGCCCCCGCCCCGCGGCCGGCCCAGCCCCTCGCCCCGCGCCATGCCTGTCCAGATAGCAAAAAGCCTCCGCCCAACCGGTTCCGGCCGCAGCGGAGGCGCCTGGCAAGGGGGTGGCGTCAGTCGGCGGCAACCTGGGTGGGCTCGACCGCCGCCAGCGGCACCACGTTGACCACGCGGCGGCCGCCCCGGGTGCCGAACTGGACGACGCCATCGATCAGAGCGAACAGGGTGTCATCGCCACCCCGGCCCACGTGCTTGCCGGGATGGAACCGCGTCCCGCGCTGCCGCACCAGGATGGTGCCGGCGCGCACGACCTGCCCCTCGTACCGCTTGACGCCCAGGTACTTGGGGTTGCTGTCGCGACCGTTGCGGGTGCTGCCGCCGCCCTTCTTGTG
>DATCLH010000256.1:0-3802 GCA_036564035.1 Thermaerobacter sp. | reverse complement strand
CCCCGGACCGCCAGGCGCCAGCGCCGGCTGGGCCACAAGCCCTCGGGCCGGAAGATCATCAACAGCACCATGGCCGCGCCGAAGACCAGCATGCGGTACTCCGCCAGCCCCCGGAACAGCTGGGGCAGGACGACCATGCCGAAGGTCCCCAGGAATACGCCGGGGATGGACCCCGTGCCGCCCAGGATGACGATGGCGAACATCACCACCGACTCCCAGAAGGAGAAGCTCTCCGGCGCGATGACCGTCATCTTGGTGGCGTAGAGGTTGCCGGCGATGCCCGCCAGGGCGCCGCCCACGGCGAAGGCCAGCAGCTTGTAGCGGGCCGTGTCGATGCCCATGGCGGCGGCGGCCACCTCGTCCTCGCGGATGTAGCTCCAGGCGCGGCCGACCCGGCTGTTCTCCAGCCGCACGGCGATGAACACCGTCACCAGCAAGAACAGCAGGCTCAGGTAGTAGAAGTGGGTCATGTCCGTCAGCCGGAAGCCGAACAGCTCGGGCCGCTGGATGCCCAGGATCCCGTTGCTGCCGCCGGTGATGCCGAACACGTCGTTGCGCAGGGTGATGCGGACGATCTCCCCGAACCCCACGGTGACGATGAGCAGGTAGTCGCCCCGCAGGTGGATGATGGGGCGCGCCACCGCCACGGCCAGCAGCCCGGCCACCACGGCGGCCACCGGCAACAGCCACAGCACCGGGATGTGCAGCCGGGTGTTGAGGATCGCCGTCGTATAGGCGCCCGCGGCGAAGAAGGCCGCATGCCCCAGGTTGTACTGGCCCGTTCCGCCCAGGATGAAGTTCAGGGACAGGCCCAGCATCGCCCAGAGAAAGAAGTTGAAACCGATCTCCAGGTAGTACCCGTCGAAACCCACCAGGGCGGGGAAGGCCAGCGCCGCCAGCAGGGCCAGACCCGCCGCCACCCGGGCGAGGCGGGGTCCACGCGCCCCTGCGGCTGCCGCCATCGCTTGCGTCGCCAAGGTGTTCCCCCCTTCCCCCAGGGTCGCCGGCCGTCAGATCTTCTCCGCCACGCGCTCGCCCAGAAGGCCCGTCGGCCGCACCAGCAGGATCAGGATCAGGATGAAGAAGGCGACGGCGTCCTTCCACTCGCCGGCCACGTAACCCGCCGCCATCGTCTCGGCCAGGCCGAGCACCAGGCCGCCCACCATGGCGCCGGGGATGTTGCCGATGCCGCCCAGGATCGCCGCCGTGAACGCCTTGAGGCCGTAGAGCCAGCCCATGGTGAAGTTGAGCTGGCCGTAGTACAGGCCCACCATCACGCCGGCGAGCCCGCCCAGGGCCGCGCCCACCAGGAACACCAGCTGGATCAGCCGGTTGACGTCGATGCCCATGAGGCGCGCCGTCTCATGGTCGACGGCGATGGCCCGCATGGCGGCGCCCAGCTTGGTGTACTGGATGAACAGGTACAGGGCCAGCATGAGGAGCAGCGAGCCGCCGAGGATCACCAGCCGCATCAGGCTGAAGGTCACCCCGCCCACCGACCAGGTGACGTCGGGCACCAGGTCGTGGGGGAAGGCCACGGGGAAGGCGCCCCAGACCAGCATGATCCCGTTCTGGATGAACACGGAGACGCCCAGGGCCGACACCACCGCCGGCAGCCGGCCGGCGCCGCGCAGCGGCCGGTAGGCGACCCGCTCCACCAGCACCCCGGACAGCCCCACCACCAGCGCCGCCAGCAGGCCGATGAGCAGCAGGGCGACCACGCCGCCCGCGCTCGGCACCAGCGCGCCCCAGAGGAGGAAGGTCAGGCCGAGGTAGGCGCCCAGGGCGAACAGGTCGCCATGGGCGAAGTTGATCATCTTGAGCACGCCGAAGACCATGGTGTACCCCAGGGCCACCAGCGCGTAGATCGATCCGACGGTCAGGCCGTTGACTACCTGCTGGACCAGCATCTGGCACCCCTCCCCCGGTACGCGGGCGGGGACGGATCCGGGCGCGCGCCGGGCGGGCGGTTCCCGCCGCCCGCCGGTTCCACCGCACCCGGTCCCTCCCCGCCTCGACGCACCGGTCGCCGTTCAGGGACCGCAGCGCTTCTAGGCCGCGCCGCTCACTGCTGCGGCGGCACGAACAGGGTGAACTTGCCGTTCTTCACCTGGTAGGCCGCGTAGACCGTGCCCTCCCGGTCGCCCTTCTCGTCGAAGGTGATGGGGCCCGTGATGCCCGGGAAGTCCTTCAGGTCGTTGCGCAGGTAGTCCGCCAGCTTGGCCGGGTCGGTGGACTGGGTCTGCTGGATCGCCTCCACGATCACGCGGAAGCAGTCGGCGGCCATGGCCGTCCAGATGCTGACGGGGTCTTCGTTGTACTTGGCCTTGTAGTCCTCGACGAACTTCCGCGCCTCGTCGTAGGGCAAGTCCGCCGGCGCCGGCTCGGTGGTCGTGATGTAGCCCTCGGCGGCCTCCCCGGCGGTCTTGATCACCTCATCGTTGTTGGAGGCGTTGCCGGCGGCGAAGGGCACGGTGATGCCCATGTCCCGCGCCTGCTTGACCAGCAGGCCCGCCTGGCTGAAGTAGCCGGTGAAGTAGATGGCGTCCGGGTTCGTCCCCTTCAGGTTGGTCAGGAGGGCCGAGTAGTCGCTCTCCTGGGGGTTGATGGCGTCGAAGAACACCACCTGGGCGCCCTTTTCCTCGACGAACTTGCGGGTCCAGTCGGCCAGCCCCTTGGCGTAGGTGGAGTTGTCGTGGATGATGGCCACCTTCTTGGCGCCCAGCTTGTCGACCAGCAGGCTGGCGGCGAACTGGCCCTGGGCGCTGTCCAGGAAGGCCATGCGGAAGAAGTTCTTCAGGCCCTTCTCGGTCAGGTGGGTCGCCGTGGAGGACGGCGTGATGTGAAGGATGCCCGCGTCGGCGTAGACCTGCTGGGCCGCCTCGGTGGCCGTCGAGTTGTAGGAACCGATGACGGCCACGACCTTCTGCGACACCAGCTTCTGGGCCGCCAGGGTCGACTCGTTGGGCTGGCCCTTGTCGTCCTCATAGACGACCTCGATCTGCTTGCCCAGCACGCCGCCCTGGGCGTTGATCTGCTCCTTGAGCATCTCGATGGCCTGGCGGAAGCCCTTGCCCTCGGCGGCGTAGTCCCCGGTGAAGGGACCCTGGACCCCGATGACGATCTTATCGCCGCCGCTCTGGCTGCTCCCGCCGCCGGCCCCGCCGCACGCCGCCGCCCCGACCATCAGGGCGCCGGCCAGAAGGGCCACCGCACCGCGGCGCGCCATGCGCAGGAAGGTACCCCGATCCATAGTGCCCCCCCATTCGACGGCTCCCGGCGCCGGTCGGCGCCGGGGCAAAGGTGTGAAAGGCGTTGAACAACGTCGAAGCTTCGCCAATTTCAGCGTCCTTCCTGCCAACGAAGGTGTCAGAAATAAATGCATTCCACCTCTGGGCGGGTCGTCCGGCGGCTCCAGCCGCCGCCATCGCCACGCCATCGCCATTGGGATGGTCGCATCATCCAGCCGGACCGGCGGCCGCTCCGTGGCGGTGCGGCGGTGCCCGCCCCCGCCGGTTCGTCCCTGCGTTGACACCACCGGCAGCTTCTGGTGAGATGAAAGACGCGGTGCTCCACGATCGCAGGTGCGAAAACCGGGTGTCCGTTGCCCGCGGGCCAACGCACCCGGTCTTTTTTCGGGCCGCCGTCCCGGCCCCGCTGTGGGCCACCGCCCCGCCGGCCGGTGGCCGGGCCGGGACGGGGAACGGCCGGAAAGGAGGCGGGATTCCATGTGCGGCATCGCCGGCGCCACCGCGCCCCGCGGCCAGGTGGTCGCCCGCATGCTGGAGGCCATGGCGCACCG
>DATCLH010000255.1:0-1723 GCA_036564035.1 Thermaerobacter sp. | reverse complement strand
ACGCCTACAGCCTGCGCTGCATGCCCCAGGTCCACGGCGCCGTGCGGGACGCCCTGGCCCACGCGGCCCGGGTCCTCACCGTGGAGGCCAACAGCGTCACCGACAACCCGCTGATCTTCCCGGACGAACCGGCCGGCCCGGCCGGCGGCCCGCCGCTCGGCGGACCGGCGGCGGAGCCGGCCGCCCCGGGCCGCGGGGGAGGGATCACCGCCCCCAGCGGGCCCGGGACCGGCAGCGTCGGCCCGGCGGAAGAACCCGCCGGCCCCGCCGCCCCTGAGGACGCCGCCGGCGACGTCGTCTCCGGCGGCAACTTCCACGGGGAGCCGGTCGCCCTGGTGCTGGACTACGCCACCATGGCCCTGGCCGAACTGGCCGGCATCGCCGAGCGCCGGATCGAACGGCTGGTCAATCCCCAGCTGAGCGGCCTGCCCGCCTTCCTCACCCGCCAGGGCGGCCTGCACTCCGGCCTGATGCTGGCCCAGTACACGGCGGCGGCCCTGGTGGGCGAGAACAAGACCCTGGCCATGCCCGCCAGCGTGGACTCCATCCCCTCGTCGGCGAACCAGGAGGACCACGTTTCCATGGGGATGACGGCGGCCCTCAAGCTCTGGCGGGTGGTGGAGCACGTGCGCTGGGTGCTGGCCATCGAGCTTTTGTGCGCGGCCCAGGCCCTGGACCTGGTCGGGCCGGGCGGCCTCTCGCCGGCCACCGCCGCCGTCTACCAGGCGGTGCGGGCCCTGGTGCCGCCGCTGGCAGGCGACCGGGAGCTGGCGCCCGACATGGCCGCCCTGGCCGGCCTGCTGGCCCGGCGCGGCCTCCCCTTGCCGGGCGCCGGGCCGGAGGCGGGCGGTCCCGAGGAGGTGGAGGCACAGTGAGCCGGTCCTGGCAGGTGATCCCCGGCGGTCTGGCCTGGGGGGAGCGCCGGTTCCTCTGGGGCACCCGGACCTACGTCATGGGGATCCTCAACGTCACCCCCGACTCCTTCTCCGACGGCGGCCGCTACCTGGACCCGGGCGCGGCCGAGGAACACGCTTGGGCGATGGCCGAGGCCGGCGCCGACATCATCGATGTGGGCGCCGAGTCGACCCGGCCCGGCGCGGCCCCGGTCCCGGCCGCCGAGGAGCTGCGGCGGCTGCTGCCCGTCATCCGCCGCCTGGCCCCCCGGCTGGACGTGCCCATCTCCGTGGACACCTACAAGGCCGAAGTCGCCCGGGCGGCCCTGGAGGAGGGGGCGGCCCTGATCAACGACGTGGGGGGCCTCCACCGGGATCCGGCCATGGCCGCGGTGGCGGCGGCCCACCGGGTCCCCGTGGTGGCGATGCACGCCCGGCCCCACGGCGATACGGACTACGTGGACTTTTGGGGCGAGATCCTGGCCTTCCTGCGCCAGGCCATGGCCCGGGCGACCGCCGCCGGCCTGCCGCGGGAGATGGTCATCGTCGATCCCGGCTTCGGCTTCGGGAAGACGCCCGAGCAGAACCTGGACCTGGTCCGCCAGCTGCCCCGCCTGCGGGCCCTCGGGGCCCCGATCCTGCTGGGGACATCGCGCAAGAGCACCATCGGCCGGGTCCTCGACCTGCCGGTGGACCAGCGGCTGGAGGGGACCGCCGCCACCGTCGTCCTGGCCGTGGCCCAGGGGGTCGACCTGGTCCGGGTCCACGACGTGCAGCCGATGGTAAGGCTGGTGCGGATGGCCGACGCGGTGGCCCGCCACCCCCACTGG
>DATCLH010000254.1:0-2221 GCA_036564035.1 Thermaerobacter sp. | reverse complement strand
GCAGGCCAGGCTGGACCCGGTGTGGCGCACGTACGCACCCGTGTAGACCACCAGGTACGTGTAGGCCAAAAGCGCCCAGACCCACCGGCGCAGCGGGGCCGGCACCGCGTTCCCAGCCCCCGCCCCCGGCTTGGGGGTTTCCCGCTCGTCGCCCCCGGTGCCCGCGGCGGCCACCGCGCCCGGGGCCGCGGCCATGGCCGGCCCGGAGCCGGTTCCAGCGCGCCACACGCGCAGGCTCAGCAGCGCCACCGAGGCGAAGGACACCAGGGAGATGCCGAAGTGCAGGGCCAGGACCGCGTCGGCCTGGCCCCAGAGGACCACACCGGCGCCCAAACCGGCTTGCAAGAACAGGAAGAACACGGCCACCCCGGCCAGCCAGCGCGCATCCCGCCGCCCGCCCAGCCGGCGCGGCGCCAAAAAGGCCAGGGCCACCACCGCCAGGGCCGCGATCCCGGACACCACCCGGTGGCTGAACTCGATGACGGCCTGGACCGTCCACACCGGGGAACCGCACAACGGCCAGGACCGGCCGCATCCCTCACCGGAGCCGGTAGCGGTCACCAGGGCCCCGGCCACCACCACGAGGAACATCGTCACCGTGGCGACGGCGGCCAGTTGCTTCAGGCCACGGCCGGCCGGCGTGGGGCCTGGATCCCCGTTCCGCCGTCTCTGCGCTTCATCGGCCATCGGCGTCACCCCCCAACGTAAAAAGCCCGAAGGTCGTCCATCGCCGGGCAAAAGGCCCGAACGTCGTCCATTACCGGCGGGCTTCCGCGTCCCTGCGTCCTTGTTGGATCGCCGGGCGTCTTTTCGCATCTTGAGGCGGATCGGCCACCCGAGGCGGATCGGCCGCCCGCGAGGGGCCGCCCGCCAGGGCAACCAGCACCACCGTAGCCCAAGGCACCGGGCCAGGCAATTCGGCGAACACCCCATGGCGCGCCCCGGGGCCGGGCGCCGCCTCTTGCAGCGCACCTTCCAGCGCACCTTCGTTTTCAGGAGCCTTCAGGAGCCGCCCCGAGATCGCCTTCAGGAGCCGCCGCGAGACCGCCGCGCGCAGCCACCACAAGGCACCGCCGAACGGCCCCGGCCCGGGCCGGCTCCCCGGAGGCCGCGGCGGGCCGGCCGAATGGGGCCCCCGGGGGCTGGTCAACCTAACCATGACGCACCCGTTGCGCCGGGGCGACCGCCCCTTTCCGGATGTGCCGGGACCATCAACGCGCCCGTCCCGCCGGCGAAACGGCCGGTGCTCCCGCGGGGCCCCGCCCCACCGCAGGCCGGGGCGAATCCAGGGGCACCGCCCTGGGCCGTTGGTGCCGGCGCGCCCCGCCGCGACCGGCACCCGCACGCACAAGGAGGGAGACGCCCGTGGCACCGGTACGCAACGTGGCCACCGCCCGGGTGGTGACGGCCGGCCTCATCGCCGGGCTCGTCCAGATCGCCACCGTCTACGTCCTGCAACCGATCCTGGGAACCCAGCGCGGCGCCTTCAGCCGGTTCGTCGCCGACGGCCTGGGGATGGGCGACAGCCGGGTGATGGCCCAGGCCGCCATGGCCATCGGGGGCCTGGCGGCTCTCCTGGTGGCGGCCGTGCTCTGGGCCTTCGTCTACCGGGCCATCGCTCCCGCCGGCAACGCCGTCACCGGCATGGCCTTCGGGCTGGCCGTGTGGATCGCCGGCGCCCTGGTGATCCTGCCGCTCCTCTCCGCCATCGGGGCGGCCCCGTCGCCGGGCTTTTTGGGCACGGGTTTCTCGGGGGCCCGCAGCGCCCTGGTGGCGGCCGTCGCCCACCTGGTCTACGGCGGCGTCCTGGGCGGCATGCTGGCCGGAACCCGTTCCACCGCCTGACCGCCGCCCCGGACCGGATTCTTCCCGGCCCGCGGCCGCTCGCGCCCGCCTAGTCGACGGGGGACCGGCGCCTCCGGCGGCCGCCCGGCGGGTCGACCCGGATACCCGGATCCGACCCGTGCCGGAGGCCATGGGCTGGGCCGCGCCAGGCCCGCCCGGGCACCGGCAGGCCCCCAATCCGGGGCGAGCCGGATCCGGCGCGCCCCCCCTCGCCCGCCGGCCGCACCCCTGTTCTGCCCTCCGCGTATGTTGACAGCGATCGGAGGGGGGAGCGGCCGATGCAGGTCCTGGTCCGCCACCGCTGGCTCGTGGAGGTCGACCCCGCCGGCGCCGCCGGCTGGGCCACCGTGCTGGAACGGCTGGGACACCGGGTCTT
>DATCLH010000253.1:0-2708 GCA_036564035.1 Thermaerobacter sp. | reverse complement strand
TCCTGCTGATGGCCGCCGGGGCGCTGACCGGCCGCCTGGCCGGTCTGGCCCCCACCCTGGCCTACCTGCTGCTCTTCGGCTGGCTGTCCGGCCTGGGCCTGACCCAGCTCTACAAGATCGTCCCCTTCCTCACCTGGCTGGAGAAGTTCGGCCCGCGGCTCGGGCGCGGCCCGGCCGTCCGGGTGCAGGACCTGGTCCACGAGCCGCGGGCGCAGCCCTGGTTCTGGCTGTACTTCGCCGCGGTGGCGGTGGCCACCGGGGCGCTCCTGGCCCGGGCGGGCGACCTCTGGCGGCTGATGACCGCCCTGACCTTGTTGAGCACGCTGGCCATCGCCCTGGAACTCTGGCGGGCGCGCCGGGCCGAGCCGAAGCCCCAGGTGGCGCCGGTTCCTCCCCCGTGGCTCAAGGCCCGCATGGCAGCCGGCACCGTGGCCGGCACCCCGGCCGGCCCGGCGGCTGGCAGCGCCACCGGCCCGGCGCCCGTGCAGGGGCCGATCCCTGCCCCGCCGGCCGGAGGCCGGGGGTCCGTGCCGGCCGCCGGCGCGCCCCGGCCCGCGGGGAAGGCCGGCGAAGAGGAGCGATCCCGCTGAGGGAGCGATCCCGAGGGAGGTGAACACCATGGCGGATCCCGTGGTCACCGAAGAGGACATCCGCGAGGCGCTCATGGACGTGATCGACCCCGAGCTGGGGTTCAACATCGTCGATCTGGGCCTGATCTACGGCATCACCGTGGACGACGGCAAGGTCGACATCGTGATGACCATGACGACCCCGGGCTGCCCGGCCACCAACTACCTGCAGGAGGGGACGCGGGAACGGGCCCTGGCGGTCCCCGGGGTCAAGGAGGTCGACGTGACCGTGGTCTGGTCGCCGCCCTGGACGCCGGACATGATGAGCGACCGGGCCAAGCGCTTCTTCGGGCTCCTGGAGGGCTGACGGCAAGGCGGTGCGAAGGCCAACGGAACGGCGGGCGCCCTGGCCCTTCCGGCCAGGGCGCCTGGCTTGTTCGCGCCGCCCACGCCCGCCCATCGCCATCACGCGGGGCCCGGCACCGCCACCGGCACCCGGCGGCCACCCCGGGCTCCATCGGGCCGGTCACCGGCCGCCTTCGGGCCGCCAGAAGATCACCCGCCAGGCGCCGTCGGGGTCCCGCTCCGCCCGGTGCTCGAAGCCCTTGCGCTTCATCACCCAGTAGAGGGGCACCGGCTCGAAGCCCACGATCAGCACGAAGGGCTGGCCCGGCTTCAGGCGCGCCACGTTGGCCATGATGTCCCGGAAGGGCTCCTGCCGCCGGGCGAAATAGGGCCGCACGTCCATGACCAGGGGCTCGACCGCCGCCGGTCCGGGAGGCGCCGCCGCCGGATCGGCCGGGGGCCGGGCCGCCGCGGCCGCCGCCGGTTCCTCCGTCTCCGTTTCGACGGCCGTTGCACCGGCCACGCCCGGGTCGCCGTCCCCGGCGGCCGGCCCCGCCTTCCCCTCGCCGGCGGGGGCCGCGGGACCCGCGCCATCGGCCGGCTTCCAGATGCGGATGATCACCGAGCCGTCGTCCTGATCGGCCATGGCGTACTGGTAGCCGCGTTCGTCCAGGTGGGGCAGCAAGAACATGGGACGCCGGTCGTTGTGGGCCTCCAGCACCTGCCCCGGCTGCAGCTGGTCCAGGGCGGAGAGGATCCGCACCATGGGCTCGGGGGGCTGCAGCCCCCGGTTGTCCAGCCGCAGCGACGGCTCGGCCGGCGCCGGCGGCAGGCGCCGCCCGGCCTCCCCGGCGCCGGTCCCTGCAGGCCGCGCCCCGGCGGTGCCGGGCGCCTGGCGGGCGCCGCCGGTCCCATCGCCCGGCCCGGATCCTCGCCCCTTGCGGAAGAACATGATCCCCACCTCCTCAGGGCGATGGTGCCCGACATGGGGCACCTGCCGCTGTGACCCCCGTCACCCGCCGGCCAGCCGCCCGTCAGGGCACCGGCCGCCCCTGGTGACGGCCGTCACAGCCCACGGCGCGGGAATGGATCACGGTAGGGGTGCAAGGTGTTACGGAGGTGACGGACGATGCCGCTCCCCACCCAGATCCCCGGAGCCGTCCGGCGCTCCGTCGAACCGCCCCGTCCCCCCGAAGGGGCGGGGGTCCCTGCCGCCCAGACCATCGGGACCGGCACCGGGCCGGCCGGGACCGGTGCGGCCGGCGCCACCCGTCGGACGCAGGACGGCGCGGGCGGCGGGCTTCAGGACGCCGCGGGCGGCCGGCTTCAGAAGGGTTCGGGCGGCCGGCTGCCGCAGGGCGCCACCGGGATCCCGCCTGCAACCGGACTGTCCTCCCCGGGCAGCCCCCAGCCGGGACGAACCGGCCAGCCCGCGGTGCCGGCGGGCGGGCCGGCCGCCGCTGCTCCCGCCGGGACGGGCAGCCGGCCGGAGGCGGCGGCCTCCACCGCGACGCCGGCGGCGGGCGCCGAGACGGCCGATTCGCTGCTGGCCCGGTACGTCAACCGCTATCTTTTGCCGCGCGTCGCCCTGACGGTGATCAGCCTGGCGTCCCTGGTCGGCGTCTACCTGACCCTGCGCATGCAAGGGGTTCCGCCGTGGCTCGTCGTCCCCCGCTGGAGCGGCCTGGTGGGGCTCGGGATCCTGGCCGGCGGCTGCATGTGGTGGTCCCGGTTCGTCGTCCCCCAGGACACCCAGCCCGCGGCCGTGGCCCGGCTGGCCGCCGCCCAGGCGCG
>DATCLH010000252.1:0-2624 GCA_036564035.1 Thermaerobacter sp. | reverse complement strand
CCTGATCCGGCACGTGTCCTGGGAGCGCATCCGGGAGGAGATGGCCGGCCTCTTGGTCAGCCCGCGGCCGGCCTGGGGGATGGAGCTGCTGCGCCGCAGCGGGCTCCTGGATCCCATCTGGCCCGAGCTGCTGGAAGGCGTCGGCGTGGCCCAGAACGTCCACCACGCCTACACCGTCTGGGAGCACAACCTGTTGGCCTGCCAGTACACGCCGCCCGTGCTGCGGCTGCGCCTGGCGGGGCTGCTCCACGACGTGGGCAAGCCGCGCACCGTCTCCGTCGATGCCCAGGGGGAGCGGCACTTCTACCACCACGAGGTGGTGGGGGCCCAGATGGCCCGGGAGATGCTGCGGCGCCTGCGGTTTGACAACGAGACGGTGCGCCACGTGGCCCACCTGGTCCGGCACCACCTGGCCCTGCACCACTACCCGGGGATGACCGATGCCGCCATCCGCCGGCTGATCCAGCGCATCGGCTTCGACTACCTGGAAGACCTGATCATCCTGCGGGTGGCCGACCGGGCCGCCTCGGGCACCAAGCGGGCGCCCATCTCGCGGGGGGCCTATCGCCTGCTCACCCGCATGGAGAAGATCCTGGAGCAAGACGCGGCCTTCAGCCTCCACGACCTGGCCGTCGACGGCCACGACGTCATGGCGGCCACGGGCCTGGAGCCGGGGCCGGCCATCGGCTGGATCCTCCAGCAGCTGCTCGAGGACGTGCTGGACGAACCCGGCCGCAACCGCCGCGACTGGCTGCTGGAGCGGGCGGCGGAGCTGGGGGCGGAGGCCCGGCAGCGTTTCAGCCGGCCGGGGTCCCGGCGCTAGCCGCTGGCGGCGACGTTCCGGGTGATGGGGTCGCCGCCGGGGGCCGGACAAGGGGAGGGGAACGAGGAGATGGACGGGACCGAGCGGGGGGCTGCCGGCCCGGACGGCGCCGGAGGTGGGGTGGAGGTGCCGCAGCTTTCCCGGGTGCGGGCCTTGCAGAAGCGGATGGCGGCGGCGGGGGTCGACCTCCTGGTGGTGACGCCGGGCACCAGCTGGTACTACCTGACGGGGGTCCACCTGCTGGGCAGCCGGCTGGCCCTGCTGATGGTGCCCCGGCAGGGCGACCCGGCGGCCGTCGCCCCTCTGCTGGAGGCGGAACGGGTGGCCGCGGCGCCGCTTTTCCGGTCGGTGGCCGCCGGGGCGGCCACCGACCGGGTGTGCCCCTATGCCGACGGGGAGGAGCCCGCCCCCGCCGTGGCCAGGGCCGTCGCCCTGGCCACGGCGGGGATGGGCGGGGCGGTGCGGGTGGCCGCCATGGAGGAGCGGGTGGCCCGCCTGTTCGAATGGCGGGCCGCCGGCGCCGCCCTGCCCGGCGTGGAGTGGCGGCCGGCCGAGCCCCTGCTGGGCGCGTTGCGCGCCCGCAAGGACACGGCGGAAGTGGCCGCCATCCGGAAGGCGGCGGAGCTGGTCGAGACCGCCCTGGGCCATGGCACGGCCTTCGTCCAGCCCGGATACCGGGAGAGCCAGATTGCCCGGGAAATTGAGCGGGCCCTGCGGGAACTGGGCACCCGCAGCCCGTTCGGCATCCACGTGGCGTCTGGCCCCCGTTCGGCCATCCCCCACGCGGAAACGGAGGAGCGGGTCCTCCAGCCCGGCGACCTGGTCTGGATCGACGTGGGGGCCGAGGTGGACGGCTACGCCTCGGACATCACCCGCACCTTCCTGCTGCCCGGCGGCGACCCGGCGGCCTCCGCCCAGAAGGCCGCGATCTACCGGGTCTGCTACCTGGCCCAGGCGGCCGCCCGGGAGGCCGCCCGGCCCGGCGTTCCCGCGGGTGCCGTCGACGCCGCTGCCCGGCGGGTCATCGAGGCCGCCGGCTACGGTCCCTACTTCACCCACCGCACCGGCCACGGCCTGGGGCTGGACGTCCACGAGGCGCCCAACATCGCCCCCGGGGAGACCACCCTGCTGGAGCCCGGCATGGTCTTCACGGTGGAACCCGGGATCTACCTGCCCGGCGTGGGCGGCGTGCGGATCGAGGACGATCTGCTGATCACCGAGGACGGCGCTGTGAGCCTCACCCGTTACCGGCGCTGGCTGGCTCCCGGCGCCGAGCCGGCCCGCTCCCCGGAGGGGGCGGCCGGTGATCCCGCGGGCCCGCGGGGGATCCTGGGGGAGGGCGACCGGTGACGACCCCGGCCGGCGCCCTGGTGATCGACGGGCAGAGCTTGACCCTGGCCGCCATCGCCGATGTGGCCCGCCAGGGGCGGCCCGTGGCCCTGGCCCCCGAGGCCCGCCGCCGCATGGAGGCCAGCCGCCGGCGCGTGGAGGCGGCCCTGGCCCGGGGGGAGATCCTCTACGGCATCACCACCGGCTTCGGCAAGCTGGCCGACGTGGCCATCCCGCCGGCCGAGGCCCGCCGGCTCCAGGAGAACCTGCTGCGCAGCCACGCCGCCGGGGTCGGGGAGCCGCTGCCCACGCCCGTCGTCCGGGCCATGACCTTGCTGCGGGCCAACGCCCTGGCCCGCGGCTACTCCGGCGTCCGGCCGGCAGTGGTGGAGGCCCTGCTCGACCTGCTCAACCACGCCGTCCACCCCGTCGTCCCCTCCCGGGGATCCCTGGGGGCCAGCGGGGACCTGGC
>DATCLH010000251.1:0-4929 GCA_036564035.1 Thermaerobacter sp. | reverse complement strand
GATCAAGGTGGAGCGCCCCGGCACCGGCGACGAACTGCGCCGCTGGCGGCGGTTTGCCGGCGGCGATTCCCTCTGGTGGCAGTTGAACGCCCGCAACAAGAAGTCCGTCACCCTGGACCTGCGGGTGCCCGAGGGCCAGGAGCTGGCCCTGGAACTGGTCAAGCGCTCCGACGTGGTCCTGGAGAACTTCCGGCCGGGGACCCTGGAGAAGTGGAACCTGGGGCCCGACGTCATGCGCCGGGTCAACCCCGACGTGATCGTGGTGCGCATCTCGGGTTACGGCCAGACCGGGCCCTACCGCGACCGGCCGGGCTTCGGCGGCGTGGCCGAGGCCATGGGCGGTCTCCGCTACCTGACCGGCTATCCCGACCGGCCGCCGACCCGGGTGGGCATCAGCCTGGGCGATTCGCTGGCCGGGATGTTCGGCGTGATCGGCGCCCTGATGTCGCTGCTGTGGCGGGAGCGGGCCCGCCGCCAGGGTGAGGCCGGGCCTGAAGGCGGCTTTGGCCAGGTGATCGACGTGGCCCTGTACGAGGCCGTCTTCGCCCTCATGGAAGCGCTGGTGCCCGAGTATGACGGGTACGGCATCATCCGCGAGCGGACCGGCAACTTGTTGCCCGGCGTCGCGCCGTCGAACACCTCTCCCTGTGCCGACGGCAACTGGATCGTGATCGGCGGCAACGGCGACCGGGTCTTCCCCCGGCTGATGCAGGCCATCGGCCGCGACGACCTGGCCGCCGACCCGCGCTTTCAGGACAACCCCGGCCGGGCCCAGCATCAGGAGTTTCTCGACCAGGTCATCGCCGAGTGGACCTCGGCCCGCACGCTGCAGGAGGCCCTCGACGTGATGGTCGAAGCCGGGGTGCCGGCGGGACCCATCTACAACGCAGCCCATATCGTGGAAGACCCGCACTACCAGGCCCGGGGGATGCTGGAACGGCACCGCGTGCGCTTCGACGACGCCACCGAGCGCGAGGTGCGCTTCCCGGGCGTGGTGCCCAAGCTGGAGCGGACGCCGGGCCGGGTGCACTGGCTGGGACCCGCCCTCGGCGCCCACAACGACGAGGTCTACCTGGGCCTGCTGGGTCTGGCGCCCGAGCGGCTGGCCAGGCTCAAAGAACAGGGGGTTATCTGATGACCGGGGTCGACGGGGCCGGTTCCGTTCAGGCGGCTGAGCGCGTGGAGATCACCGACGTGGTCACCCGCGACGGTTTTCAGGACGAGGCTGTGCCCATCAGCACGGAAGACAAGGTCCGCGTCCTCGAAGGGCTGATGGACGCGGGGCTGCGCTCGCTGGAAGTGACGTCGTTCGTCCACCCGCGGCTGGTGCCCCAGATGGCCGACGCCGAGGCGGTCATGCAGGCCCTGCCCCGGCGGCCGGGTGTGCGCCTGAGCGTGCTGGTCCCCAACCTGAAGGGCGCGGAGCGGGCCCTGGCCTGCCGTCCCGACGAGATCCGCCTGGTGGTCTCGGCCAGCGAAAGCCACAATCGCGCCAACCTCAACCGCAGCGTCGACGAGACCCTGGCCGAACTGGCGGCGGTGACGGCCTTCATCCGCAGCCACGATCCCGGGCTGCCGGTGGCCGCGGCCATCGCCACCACCTTCGGCTGCCCCTTCGAGGGGAAGGTGCCGCTCGGGCAGGTGGTGCGGATCATCGACACCTTCACCCAGATGGGGGTCCACCGCATCGGCCTGGCCGACACCACGGGCATGGCCAATCCGGCCCAGGTGGCGGCCACGGTCGCCGCCCTGCGCCGGCGCTTCCCCGAGGTGCACTTCTGGCTGCACCTGCACAACACCCGCGGGCTGGGCCTGGCCAACGCCTATGCCGGTTACCAGGCGGGGATCCGCAGCTTCGACACCTCCCTGGGCGGCATCGGCGGCTGTCCCTTTGCGCCGGGCGCCACCGGCAACGTCTCCACGGAAGACATGGTCCACATGTTCCACGAGATGGGTGTGGAAACGGGCATCGACCTGGACCGGCTGCTGGCCGAGGGGCGGCGCCTGCGCCAGATCGTCGGCCACGAGCTGGAGTCCGCCGTGCAGCGGGCCGGCAAGGCTTCCGACCTGCACCCGCTGGAAGGGGCCCGCAAGGCCGATTCGCGGGCGTGACGGCCCCCTGCACCCACGGCCGCCGGGAACCCCGGCCGCATTTCTGCGTCACCATCACTTGAGGTGACGCCCATGAGACGGATCTGGTCGGCCGCGGCCATGCTGCTGGTGCTGAGCCTGCTACTGGTCAGTTGCGGTGCACCCGACAGCCCCGGCGCCCGGCCCGGCGACGACCCACAGCAGGAGGCGCCCGACCCTGCCGCCGGCGACGAAGCGGCGGTCCGCAGCGTGGTCGAGGCCTTCGGCCGGCAGCTCCAGCAGGTGTCGCTCCTGGCACCCGAGGACGAAGTGCGCCGGAGCATGGAAAAGCACTACGCCGGTTACGTTGCCCCTGAACTGCTGGCGGCCTGGCAGGCCGATCCCCTGAATGCTCCCGGCAGGACCGTCTCCAGTCCCTGGCCGGACCGCATCGAGATCACGTCGGTGAAAGCCCTGCCCGACGGCGGTTACCAGGTCGAGGGGACGCTCATCGAGGTCACCAGCGTCGAGCAGGGGACCGACGAGGCAGCGGCCACGCGCCCCATCACCCTGGTGCTGCGGAGGTTCGACGGCCGCTGGCTGATCACGGAGGTCACCCTCGGTGACTACGAGCAGGCCGGCGGGGTGAACTTCACCAGCCAGGCCTACGGCTTTCGCCTGGCCCTGCCGGGGAGCTGGCAGGGCTACACCGTCGTGACCGAGGTATGGGAGGGCCGTGCCCTGGAGGACGCGGCCGACGGGTCGGCCCGCGCGGGCGACGTGGTCGAGCGGGGCCCGCTGCTGCGCATCCGCCATCCCCAATGGACCGCTGAGCGCCCGCGCCAGGACATCCCCATCATGGTGTTCACCCTGGCCCAGTGGGAGGCGCTGCAGCAGGGGACGATCAGCGTGGGCGCCGCGCCGGTGCCGCCCGGTGAACTGGGCCGCAACAACGCCTACGTGTTGGCCCTCCCGGCCCGGTACAACTACGAGTTCCCCGAAGGCTACGAAGAAGTCGAAGAGATCCTGGCGGGCGACCCCCTGGAGCCTTTTGACCTCAGCGCCGGCCAGGTGGCCGCGGCCGAGGTGCTGGCCTCGCTGGCCGCACCGGAACCGCCGGCCGCCGCCCTGTTGGAGCGGGAGGCCGGCACCGTCGCCCGGTGGTTCACGGCGCTGGAGATGTGGATGCAGGAAGCGGTCCTCGTCCCCAACGCCCTGGCCGAGCAGGGTGCGGCGGCCGACCAGGGCGTTCGCGACCTGGTCAGGGAGACGCTCACCGCCTACTTCAGCGCCGACTACGCCGAACGGCTGCTGGCCGCCTACTGGGAGCCCGAGACCAGGGAGCAGGGCCAGGTGGGTTACCGCCTGCTGGAGACCGAAGGCCCGGCCATCCTGCCCTTCATGACCACGGTGGAACTGGCCGAGGCCAGCCGCTCGCGGGTCGTCATCCACGCCGCCACACCGCCCCCCGCCATGTGGGAGGACGTGACGCGGACCTATCACCTGGTCTGGCCGGGAAGCGGGGACAGCTTCCGCATTGAATCCATCGACACCGAGGGATGGTGAGGGCCCGGGCACGGCCGGGCCCCCTTGTCAACGCGGCCCTGGGGCCGGAGCCCTGGCAAGAGGCCCTGGAGAAAGGCCCTGTAGAAAGGGCGTGAAGAAAGGCCCTGGATGAGCCGGTGGCGGCGTCAGCCGCTGCGCCGGGCATCCAGGGCTTATTTTTGCTGCCCGCCCGGGGGCCGTTGGGCGGCGGCAAGTAAGAAGGGGCGAGCCTATACGGGAAAGGGACGAGGCGGTGTGAAGAAGCTGATCAACGCGCAGGACGTGGTTATGGTGGAGGTACCGGCCGCGGCGCGGATGGCCGAGCACCTGGCGGAGCGGGTGGACTTCTTCAGCATCGGGAGCAACGACCTACCCAGTATGTGCTGACTGCCGAGCGCGGCAGGTGCCGCCAGGCCGGCCTGCGGGACCCGCCGCATCCTGCTGTCCTCATCCTGATCCTGATCGACCGGGTGGTCCGGGCGGCCCACCGCCGGGGCGCTGGGCCGGCGCCTGTGGCGACATGGCCGGTGACCCGGAGGTCGCCGCGCTGCTGCCGGGACTCGGCGTCGACGAGTTGGGCATGGCGCCCGGCCCTATCCCCGAGATCAAAGGCCTGCTGCGACTCCTGGTCCAGAGCCTGGTCGAAGTGGTGGCCCGGGAGGCGCTGGGCCTGGCGTCCGCCGAGGCCGTGCGCGGGCACGTGCGCCGCGGCCTGCCGGTCCTGGCCGGGCTGTCCTGAACCGGCGGCCACTGCTCACGCACATGGTTAAACTGGGCTTAAACCGCCCCACCGACGGAGGCGCCACCCGTGCAGCGCCTGCTGGGAAAGGGGTTGACCCCCGCGCCGAAGCGACGGTTTCAGGTATCTTGCAGGGTTACCGGATTTTCAGCATGGAGGCGCCGGTCTTGGACCGACTGTCCGCAGCGGTGGAATTTGCAGTGTGGGCCCACGGGGGCCAGACCCGCAAGGGCAAGGATGTCCCATATATTACTCACCCCCTGGCTGTGGCGCTGACACTGGCCCGGGCGGGCTGCGCCGAGGACGTGGTGATCGCTGGCCTGCTCCACGACGTGGTCGAAGACACCTCAGTGACCCTGGAGGAGGTCCGCGACCGTTTCAGCCCCGCCGTGGCCGACATCGTCGCGGCCTGCACCGAGGACAAGCGGCTGCCCTGGGAAGAACGCAAGGCGCGCATGCTGGAGACCCTGGCCGGCGCGCCGCTGCCGGTGAAGCTGGTGGCCTGCGCCGACAAGCTCCATAACATCCGGGACCTGCGGGCCGACTATCAGCAGGTAGGAGAGCGGGTCTGGGAC
>DATCLH010000250.1:0-3163 GCA_036564035.1 Thermaerobacter sp. | reverse complement strand
GGTGCACCCCGCTCTCGTACTTGAGGCGGCTGAAGGCGCCCCGCCCGCTGATGGCCACCACGACCTCCTTGAACCCGCCCAGGTCGCTCTCGGCGGCGGCCATCACCTCGGTGCGCCAGCCCTGCCGCTCGGCGTAGCGCTGGTACATGCGGAAGAGGTCGCCGGCGAACAGGGCGGCCTCCTCGCCGCCGGTGCCGGCCCGGATCTCCACGATCACGTTGCGCTGGTCCCGGGGATCCCGGGGCAGCAGCAGCCCGCGCAGGGTGCGCTCCAGGGACTGCCGCTCCGCCTCCAGCCGCTCGACCTCGGCGGTCAGGTAGCCGTGCTCCTCGGCGTCGTCCGTCTCCCGCAACAGCGCCCGGGCCGCCTCCAGGTCGGCCGCGGTCGCCCGCCAGCGCTGGTAGGCCTCGGCCAGCGGCTCCAGCTCCGCCCGCTCCTGGGCCAGGGGCTGCCAGCGGCGGGGGTCGGCGGCCACCTCCGGGTCGGCCAGTTGCCGCTCCAGCTGGTCGAACCGGCGCAGCCGGGCGGCCAGCGCCTCCCCCAGGGCCCCCGGCAGGTCAGGCAGGGGGCCGGGTTCCTCCGGCGCGGCGCCCGCGACGGCGGCAGGTTCGCGACCCGAGGCCGCGCCTGGGTTGGAGGGCGTAGACCGGTCGGCCATGGGACTTCACCTCGAGGCGGGGGTGACCGGGGACGGAGCGGTGCGGGCGGCGGCCGGCCCGGCGGCCGCAGAGGCGACGGCCACCGGCCGGACCCCGGCGGTGGAACCGGCCGGCGCCGCGCCTGCCTCTGCCGCCGGTTCCTCCCCGGGCAGGCAGGCCTTCAGCGCGGCCAGGGCCACCTCCAGCTGATCCAGGGTCGGCTCGGCCGTGGTCAGCCGTTGGAGCCAGAGGCCCGGCGCCGACAGCCAGCGCACCCAGGACCGCTGGCTGCGGGCGGCCAGGAGGATCCACTCGTAGGCGAGGCCGGCCACCACGGGCACCAGGGCCAGCCGCAGCACGGTGCGCTCCCAGAAGGACGGCCAGCCGAACAGGGCGTGGACCAGGACGGCCGTCACCGCCACGAAGAGCAGGAAGGCGGTGCCGCAGCGGGGATGGAAGCGGGAGAACCGCTGGGCGACCTCCGGCTCCAGGGGCGCCCCGGCCTCCAGGGCGTGGATCGCCTTGTGCTCGGCGCCATGGTACTGGTAGACCCGGTGGATGTCCGGGATGCGGCCGATGGCTGCCATGTAACCCAGCAGGAGCACCAGCCGCACCACGCCTTCGACGGCGTTGCGGGCCAGCTCCGCCTCTGCCAGGGCCGTGGCGACCCAGGTGGGCAGCAGGATGAAGAAGACGAGCCCCAGGGCCAGGGCGAGGACGTTGACCGCCGTTACCCAAAGGTCCTCGGCCCGCCGGTCGCGGCCACCCGCCACCCCCGGGCCCGCGGCCTCCGGCCGCTTGCCCGCCGGCCCGGCGGCGTCGCCGGGCGTGGCGGGTTCGTCCGCCAGACGGGCCGACTCGTTGAGGACCTGGATGCCCACCACCAGCGCCTCCGCCAGGGCGGCCACGCCCCGCACCAGGGGCCAGCCCAGCCAGCGCCGCCGGGCGGTGTAGGCCGTGTGGGGCCGCACGGTCACGTGGATCCGGCCGTCGGGCCGGCGCACGGCCAGGGCCATGCGCCCGGCACCGCGCATCATCACGCCCTCGATCACGGCCTGGCCGCCGAAGCGGTTGCGCAAGTCCATGCCGATCGCCCTCTCCCTGATGCCTCAGCGGCCGCGGCGGAGGGGGCGCCCACCGCCCACCACGGCGGCGGCGACGGCCGGCGCTTCCCCGCGCCCCCGCTCAGCGGCCAGCCGCGCCCGCCTTCTGCTCCTGGCGGAAGCGCTCGTACTTCTGGCGGAACCGGTCCACCCGGCCGCCGGTGTCGACGACCCGCTGGGTGCCGGTGTAGAAGGGATGGCACTGGGCGCAGACGTCGACCCGCAGGTTCTCCTTGGTCGAGCCGACCTCATACACGGCACCGCAGGCACAGGTGATGGTCGTGCGCTTGTACTCGGGATGGATCCCCGGCTTCATGCCCTTCACCCCATCGCGGCGGGCGCCAGCGGCCCGCACAGGATCGGCGGACCGGCGCTCCGGTCCGCCTCGGATGCACCCAACCATTATACCAGCTTCGCGCCTTCAGGACCCACCCCACCCTGCTCCATCCGCCGTTCCGCCCGCCTCCAGGCGGTCGCGGAGGGCCGGCGCCGGCCGGTACCAGCGCCGGTCGAGCCACGCCAGGGGGTCGTAGAAGCTCTCGCCCGCCCGGACCTCCAGGTGCAGGTGGGGTCCCGTGGCGTTGCCCGTGGCGCCCAACCGGCCGAGGACCTGGCCCCGCGCCACCCGCTGGCCGGGTTCCACCGCCAGGGAGGAGAGATGGCCGTAGAGGGTCGACCAGCCCCCGGGATGGGCCACCTCCACCGCCAGGCCGTACTCGCCGCGCCAGCCCGCCTGGCGGACGACGCCGGCCCAGACGGCCCGCACGGGCGTGCCCTGGGGGGCGGCCAGATCGACGCCGTGGTGCCAGCGCCCGTCCCGGGGGCCGAACAGGGAGGTCAGGGTGGCGACCTCCGCCAGCGGCGGGCTCCAGCGCGAGCCGGCGGGAATGGCGGCCAGCGCCGCACCAGGAACCGAAGCCGCCGCCGCGTCGCCGGGCCTGCCGGCCGGGTTGCCCTCCCTCGGCGGCACTCCCTCCGCCGGCCGCGCGGCGTCACCGCTCCCCGGCAGCCCGGCCCCGGCCCCCCCGGCCCCTAGCGGGCCGCCCTTGTCATGAGCGCCCTTGCCCTGGGGTGCACCCCCGGCGGCCGGTTCCACCCCCGCGGACCCCCTGCCGGGGGACGCTGCGGGCCTGTCCGGGGGGGACCCATGCCCGAAGAACCCGCCTTCCCACCCGCGGCCGCGGAGGCTCAAAGCCTCCCAGGCCGCCGACCAGAGGGCCTCGATGGAACGCGGGGCCCGCCCGGCGGGGACACCGGGCCGGTCCAGTCCGTGGGCTGCCACCATGCCGAGCCACGCGGCGAGCAGCAGGGCGTTGATGCGGTTGAGCCATCGGCTGAGATCGGCCAAGACGACCACCTCGTGGCCCCATGGGCACGAGGTGGAGTTTGGCTGGCAAGGGACGCCGCTATGCAACGGGCCGC
>DATCLH010000249.1:0-2824 GCA_036564035.1 Thermaerobacter sp. | reverse complement strand
GTGGACCAGCGGCTGGAGGGGACCGCCGCCACCGTCGTCCTGGCCGTGGCCCAGGGGGTCGACCTGGTCCGGGTCCACGACGTGCAGCCGATGGTAAGGCTGGTGCGGATGGCCGACGCGGTGGCCCGCCACCCCCACTGGGCCGGAACCGGGCCGGGCCCCGGCGCCCCGGACGCCGCGCCGGGAGAGGCGGCCGGCGCCTCGGCCACCGCCAGCCGGATCCAGCTGCGCGGCCTGCGCTTCCTGGCGCGCCACGGGGTGTTGCCCGAAGAACACGTAGAGCCCCAGCCCTTCGTGGTCGACGTCGACCTGGGGGTCGATGTGGCGGTGGCCGCGGCCACCGACGACCTTTCCGCCACCGTGGACTACGCCGAGGTCCACCGGCGGGTCGCCCGGGTGATGGAGGGACCCCATCGCCAGTTGATCGAGACCCTGGCCTGGACGGTGGCCGAGGACCTGCTGTCCGCCTTCCCCGCGGAATGGGTCCGGGTGCGGGTGGCCAAGCCCCGGGCCCCGCTGCCGGGCCCGGCCGACGGCGCTGCCGTGGAGGTGTGGCGCAGCCGGCGGGAAGGGGGGCGACGCCTTGACGACGGCCAGCGGCGATGAAGGCCGCCCCGGCCCCGCCCCGGGCGGTACGCCCTGGCCGGAAGGGAAGGGGCACCGCACCGGGGAGGCCGCCGGCGATCCCACCGCGCCCCCGCCGGCTGCGACCGCCGGCCCCACAACCCCGGTGGTGGAACCGGCCCGGCCCGTCCGGGCCTTCCTCGGGCTGGGGGCCAACCTGGGCGACCCCCGGGCCCAGCTGCGCTGGGCGGTGGCCGCCCTGGACCGGGAGCCGGGCATCGCGGTCAAAGGCGTGGCCTCCCTCTACGGGTCCCGCCCGGTGGGCGTCACCGACCAGCCGGATTTCCTCAACACGGTGGTGGCCATCGACACGACCTTGCCCGCCGACCGCTTGCTCGACCGCCTCCTGGCTCTGGAACAGCAGGCCGGCCGGGTGCGCGTGCGCCGCTGGGGTCCCCGCACCTTGGACATCGACCTGCTCTGGTACGGGGGCCAGGTGATCCACCGCCCGCCCCACCTGGTGGTGCCCCACCCGCGGGCCGCCGAGCGAGCCTTCGTCCTGATCCCGTGGGCCGAACTGGCGCCCGACACCGTACTGCCCGGCCTGGGCCCGGTGGGCGCCTTGCGCGCCGCCGTGGACCCCGCGGGGGTCTGGCTGGAAGAACCGGCTCCCGGCTGGTGGCAGGGACAGGAATCGCCGCCGGCCCGTGGCGAATAGGTGGGCGGATGCCCGGGCTCCCAGCCAGGCCGGCCGGGCCATGGGCGCGGCCCCGCGGCACCCCGGCCGGGGCGGCCGGTGGGACCGGCGGAGCCGGGCGGGTGGGGAGAGGCGATGCCGGGGAACCGGCCGCAGCCGGGTCGACCAGCCGGGCAGCGCCCGCCGGGAGCCGGCCGGCGGTCTTCACGGCTGGGAATGGGGCGAGACCAGGTTCCGGGCAGGTCCGGTCCCGCCCGGGGCGATGGGGGAGGCGCAGGGGCATGGACGACAACCTTGCAGGGGCTGCTGGCCCCCTCCCGGAGGCCGGTCCATCCGCTTCCGGGGAGCCGGGCGGTTCGCCCGGCACGTTGACCCAGGTGGAGGGCATCCTGGTCGGCCACGCCAGCGACTTCCGCGGCCTGACGGGCTGCACCGTGGTCCTGTGCCCGGAGGGAGCCACCTGTGCCGTCGACGTGCGGGGCGGCGCGCCGGGCACCCGGGAGACGGACCTGTTGGGGCCCGGCCGGCTGGTGCAGCAGGTCCACGGCCTGTGCCTGGCGGGCGGCAGCGCCTTCGGGCTGGCGGCCGCCCACGGCGTCATGACCTGGCTGGAGGAACGCGGCTACGGGTTCGACACCGGGGTGGCCCGGGTGCCCATCGTGCCCGCCGCCATCCTCTTCGACCTGGCCGTGGGTGACCCCCGGGCGCGGCCCGACGCGGCCATGGGCTACGCCGCCTGCCAGGCGGCCAGCCGCGGGGCGGTGCCGGAGGGCAGCGTGGGGGCGGGCACGGGGGCCACCGTCGGCATGGTGCTGGGGCCCCAGGGCGCCCGCAAGGGTGGCGTGGGCTCGGCGGCCCGGTTCCTCCCCGCTGGTTGGACCGTGGCCGCCCTGGTCGTGCTAAATTGTTACGGAGGCGTCCGGGATCCGGAGACGGGACGCTGGCTGGTCGGCCCGCCGCCGGCGATGGCGTCGCCCGGCTGGCCGGGGGCCGCGGGCGAGGGGCCGGGTTCGTCCCACACCACGCTGGTGGTGGTGGCCACCGACGCGCCCCTGCCCCGGGACGACCTTACCCGCGTCGCCCAGGTGGCCCAAACCGGCCTCGCCCGGGTGGTGGACCCCGTCCACACCTGGGTCGACGGCGACGTGGTCTTCGCCCTCGCCACGGGGCGGCGGCCCGGATCGCCGACCCTGGCCGACCGCATGGCCATCGCGGCCACGGCGGCCCAGGTGACGGCTGAAGCCGCCCTGCGGGCGGTGCTGAAGGCCACGTCCCTGGGCGGCATCCCCGCCGTTGCGGGCGGCGGGGCCGGTGGCAGGCAGGGGGCGGGCGCCCCGGGCGCTGGCGCCGGTGGCGGCGGTGGGACAGCCGGGGCGAGCCAGCCCTGACGGGAGCCGGCGCCAAGGGGTCGCGCCAGGGGCCGGACCAGGAGGCGACAGGCCGCGGTGCTGCTGGCCATCGACATCGGCAACACCCACACCAAGCTGAGCGTCTACCGGGATCGCGAGCAGCTGGCCGGCTGGCGCCTGGCGACCAACGGCGAGCGGACGGCGGACGAGTTTG
>DATCLH010000248.1:0-9072 GCA_036564035.1 Thermaerobacter sp. | reverse complement strand
CACCCGCCGTGCCCCAGCCCCCGCCGGGCGGCACCGCCGCGCCCCAGCCCCCGCCGGGCGCCACCGGCACGGCCAAGCCGCCGCCGGAAGGCACCGGCGCTCCGCGCCCCGGCGACCCTGACGCCCGGGCCGCCAGCCCGCTCCGCCCGGGCGCCCGTGCCCACCCGGCGGTCAAGGCGTTCCAAACCCTGCGCCAAACCTGTCACGGCGGCTGCCCCCGGAGCCTGCGACGGGCTCCGGAACCTGCGCGAGGACGTCTTCGAGGAGGGACCCACCCATGGCGCTGTTCAAGCGGCCGAACCTGGAGCAGGCCCGCCGGCGGCTGGAAGCCCTGGGCCAGGCCAACCTGGTCGACCGGGCGGGCACGGCGGCGGCCCTGACCGCCGACCGTGAGCTGGACGTCACCGGCGAGATCTGCCCCTATCCCGTCGACGCGGCCCTGGAGGCCCTGGCCCAGATGGCGCCGGGCCAGATCCTGGCGGAGCTGACCGATCACACCATCTCCACCCACACGGTCCCGGCCGCGGTGGAACGGTCTGGCCTCGGCGAGGTGCTGCGGGTGGAGGAGAAGGAACCGGGCCTCTACCGGATCTGGATCCGCCGGCGCTGAGGGGGCTGGGGGCGGGAACGCCGCGGGCGGTCCCATCCGGCTCACGCCCTGGGAGCCGCCGGCAAGGTGAACCAGAGCCGGGTCCCCCGGCCCGGGGCGGAGGCCACCCCCACCCGTCCCCCGTGGGCCTCCACCAGGGCCCGGACGATGCTGAGGCCGAGCCCCGCGCCCCGGCTGCGGGCCGCCTCCCGGCCCCGGTAGAAGGGCTCGAAGATCCGGGGCAGGTCGGCCGGGTCGATGCCCGGCCCGTCGTCGGCCACCTCCACGCGCACGCCGCCTGGCACCGCGGCGGCCTGAAGGACCACGCGTCCTTCCGGCCCTGCGTGCCGGGCGGCGTTGTCCACCAGGTTGCCCAGCACCTGGGACAGCCGGTGGGGATCGGCCTCCAGCCACACCTCGGCCAGGGCCGGGTCCACCCGCGCCTCCCAGCCCGCTCCCCGTTCCCGCACCAGGGCCTCCAGGGCCGTCGCCCGTTCCTCCAGCCAGGGACCGGCGGGGAACCGGCGGAAGCGCAGGTCGAGCTGGCCGGTCTCGATCTGGGCCAGCTGGAAGAGGTCGTCGATCAACCGGCCCAGCCGCTCGGCCTCGGCCACGATCTGCCCGGCGTGGCGGCGGCCCTGGGGCCCCGGTTCCACCAGCCCGTCCCGCAGGGCCTCCCCCAGGCCGCGGATCACCGTCACCGGCGTGCGCAGCTCGTGGGAGATGGTGGCCAGCATGGCCCGGCGCAGGGCCTGGGAGCGGCGGAGCTCGTTGACCAGCCCTTCGATGCGCTCGGCCATGTGGTTGAACCCGGCCGCCAGGCCGGCGATCTCGTCGCGGCCGGCCACCTGGAGCCGCCGGGACAGGTCGCCCGCGGCCAGGGCCGCCGCCGCCTCCTGGATGGCCGCCAGCCGGCGCACCACCCGGTAGCCGACGGCCCACCCCGCGGCCAGGGCCACGGCCAGGGCGGCCCCCGTGCCCAGGGCCAGCCAGGTGCCGATCTCCCGGCGCACACCGGCCAGCTCCCGCAGGGGGCGGAAGACCACCACCGTCCCCAGGGTGCCGCCACCCCCGGGGACGGGGATCGGCGCCACGGCCACCACCGCCGGCACGTTGGCCAGGATCTCCCGCACGCCGTAGCCCGGCGCCTGGATGCCGCGGATCACCTCCGGCGCCAGCTGCCAGCCCTCCAGGTCGCCGACCAGGGTGGCCGAGTTCCAGCGGATCCGCCCCGAGGGGTCGACCACCAGGACCTCGCCGTCGACATACAGGCGGGAGAGCCGCACCGCCGCCAGGTCGGCCAGGTAGGTGGCGCGCAGGCCCGGGAAGGCCTGGACGTCCAGCAGGGCCACCACGCTGCGGGCCTGGCGCAGGAGCACCGGGCCCAGGGCGTCGACCATGGCCCGCTCGGCCAGGGCGGGGGCGGCGACCAGGAGCACCCCGGCGACCGCCACCAGAATCGAGGCATAGACCGCCGCCAGATGCCAGGCCAACCGCACGTCAGCTCGCCTCGCCCTCGGGGTCGAACCGGTACCCCACGCTCCAGACCGTCTTCAGGTAGCGGGGCCGCTGGGGATCGGGTTCGATCTTGCGCCGCAGCCGCTGCACGTGGACGTCCACGGTGCGGGTGTCGCCGGCGTAGGTGAAGTCCCAGACCCGTTCCAGCAGCTGCTGGCGGGTGAACACCCGGTGGGGATGGGTGACCAGGAGGGCCAGCAGGTCGAACTCCTTGGGCGTGCAGGACACCTCGCGGCCGTCCACCCACAGGCGGCGCGCGGCCAGGTCGACGGCGCAGCGGCCGAAGCGGACGGTCACCGGGGCCGGCTCCCGGGAGCCCCGGGCCCGGCGCAGCACGGCCCGCACCCGGGCCACCAGTTCCCGCGGGCTGAAGGGCTTGGTCACGTAGTCGTCGGCGCCCAGCTCGAGCCCCAGGACGCGGTCCGTCTCGTCGGCCCGGGCCGTCAGGCAGACCACCGGGATCCCCGCCTCCACCAGCTCCCGGCAAAGGTCGAGGCCGCTGCCGTCCGGCAGCATCAGGTCCAGCACCACGAGGGCCGGGGCACCGCCCCGCAGGGCGGCGCGGGCGCCCGCCAGGCTGGCCGCCTCCCGGACGGCGAACCCCTCCCGCTCCAGATAGAGCCGGCAGATCTCCCGGATGCCCGGCTCGTCGTCCACCACCAGGATCGGCTCTCCCGGCACCTCCCGGCCCCTCCCCCACCGCGCCGGCCGCGGCGGCCGGCGCCCCTGCCGGCGTAAGGCAGGCGGAAGCCATCAGAACAACCCGTAGCGCTGCTCCTTCCAGGGATCGGCCTCGTTGTGGTAGCCGCGTTCCTCCCAGAAGCCGGGCCGGTCCTGCCGCAGCAGTTCGAACCCCCGGACCCACTTGGCCGACTTCCAGAAGTAGCGGTGGGGCACCAAGAGGCGCACTGGATAGCCGTGCTCGGGGGTCAGGGGCTGGCCGTCGAACTCGAAGGCCAGCAGGACGTCGTCCCGGTACAAGTCCGCCAGGGGGATGTTGGTGGTGTAGTCCGGGTCGGCGTGGACCAGGACGAACCGGGCCTCCGGCCGTACGCCCGCCTCCTCCAGCACCCGGGCGGCGGGAACGCCGCGCCAGCGGGTGCCCAGCTTGCTCCACCGGGTCACGCAGTGGATGTCCACCACCACCTCCCGGGTCGGCAGCCGGCGGAACGCCTCCCAGGAGAGGGTGACGGGCCGCTCCACCTCGCCGAAGACGCGGAAGGTCCAGTCGCTCAGGTCGTCCCGGTAGCGGGGGACCTCCCCCGTGTGCAGGACGGGGAACTTCTCCGTCACCACCTGGCCGGGAGGAACCCGGTCGCGAACCCCGGCCTCGGTCATGGCCTTCACCTCCGACGGCTAGTGTGACCCGCGGGCGCGGGGGCGGGGCGGACTGACGGGCCGGCCGCTGTCCCATCTTAGCAACGGACGACGAAGGAGGTCGACGGACCATGCCCAGCAGCCTCTGGCAGGCGGGCCGGATCGCCCGTCCCGCCGTCTACGCCCGGCCGGAGGACCCCGTGGCCACCGTGCTCGCCACCCTGCGCCGCGCCGGCTACAGCCGTGCCCCCGTCTGGGACGGCCACCGGGTGACCGGGGCCCTGACGGCCCGCACCTGGCAGCGGCTCCTGGAGGCCGGGGCCGACCTGCAGCGGTTGACGGCCGCCCAGGTGCAGGAGCCCCCCTTGCCCCAGGTGGCCCCCAGCGCCGGGCTTCTCGAGGTGCTGGACGGGCTGGAGCGGGCTCCCGCGGTGGTGGTGGCGGCGCCGGGCCGGCCTCCGGGCATCATCACCTACGTGGACGTGGTCCGGGATGCGGCGCCCTACCTGCGCCTGCGGGAGCTGGAACAGGTGCTGCGAGCCCTTCTCGACCGCCTGGAAGGCGCGGGGCCGCCCGGCGGCTGGCTCGCCCTGCTGCCGCCCGGCCAGGCCCGGCGCATCGAGGCGTACTGCCGGCGGGACGGCGGGACCGACCCCCTGGACTACATCGACCTCTACGACCTGCGCCAGCTGGTCGAGGCCGGCTGGGAGCGCTGGTTCCAGCCCTGGTTCGCCCCCCTGGGGCTCCCCGCCATCCTGGACCTTCTAGACCGGTTGCGCCGCACCCGCAACGACGTGGCCCACATGCGGGATCTGGCCCCCGGCCAGGAGGAGGAGCTGGAGCAGGCGGTGCGCCGGCTGCGGGAGCCGGTGCGCCGCCGCCTGCTGGAGGAACCGGCCGGGCCGCCGCCCCGGCCGTGAGCCGGCCGCGGCCCCATGTCCCTTACCGGCCGGGCCGGTCGCCGGACCCGGACCGGCCCGGCTCCTGCCGCTCCAGCTGCCGGCGCAAGAGGTGGTACGCCAGCCAGAGGACGGTGGCGTCGTCCAGCCACGCCAGCGGCGGCAGCCCCGGCAAGAGGTCGGCCGGCCAGATCAGGTACAGGGCGGCCAACAGCGCCAGCAGCCGCGGCCCGGGTCCCGACCGGGGGTCCCGGAGGAAGCGGTACACCTCCAGCCACTGGCGCCAGCCCAGGCGGGGGCGGCGGCCCCCCGTCGGCATCGTCGTCCCCTCCTCGCGGCGGCGGGCTCCTTCCCGGCCCACCGGCAGGCTCACAGCCGGCCCGAGCGGACGATGGCCCAGAGCAGGGCCGCGGTGGCCAGGGCCAGCACCGCCACCCCCACCTCCAGGAAGGGGAAGCGGAGGACCGGCTCGCTGCGGCCCAAAAGGGCCCCCGCCACCACCAGCGCCGCCATCAAGATCGTAAAGGAAAGCAGCAGCACGCTGAAGGCGAGGCGGTTGACGAGCCGGCTCAGCCCCTGGTGGAACTCCTCCCGCTCCACCACCTCGACCTTGAACACCGGCCGGCCGGCCCGGGCCTGGACCAGCAGGGCGTGCAGCTGGGCGGGCAGGTCCAGCAAGGGTTCGGCCCGTTCCTCCCACCGGTCCAGCCAGCGCCGGCCCACCTCCGCCGGCGACAGGTACTGGCGCAGGAGGCGCCGGCCCAGGGGCCGGGCCAGGTCCAGCACCGACAGGCCGGGGTCGACCGCCCGCACCACGCCCTGCAGGGCCAGCAGGGTCTTGCCGACCAGGGCCAGATCCGCCGGCACCCGCACCCGGTAGCGCCGCAAGAGGTCGAAGAAGACCGGCAGGATCTCCCCCAGGTCGAGCCGGCTCAGGGGCACGTCCAGGTACCGGTCCAGCAGCAGCTCCAGGTCGCGGCGCAACCGGCGCCGGTCGGTGCCGGGCGGCACCAGGGCCAGCCCCTCGACGGCCTCCAGCAGCGCCGCCGCATCGCCCCGCCAGAGGGCGATGACCATCCCGGCCAGCCGCCGGCGGGTGGTCCGGTCCAGCTGGCCCGTGATGCCGAAGTCGACCAGGCCGATCCGCCCGCCGGGCAGCAAGAGGATGTTGCCCGGGTGGGGATCGGCGTGGAAGAACCCCGCCCGGAACAGCGGATCGAGCACCGCGTCGACCAGGGTGCGGGCGAGCCGCCGGGCGTCGCCGGGCGCCAGGGGCCCGGCCTCGGCCAGCCGCGTCCCCTCCAGCCGCTCCATGGTCAGGACCCGGGGCGTGGTGTACTCCCAGATCACCTGGGGCACCCGCACCCCCGGACGGCCGGCCAGGAGCCGCGCCAGGCGCTGGGCGCTGCGGCCCTCCCGCACGAAGTCCAGCTCGGCCCGCAGGCTGGCGGCCAGCTCGCCGGCGATGTCGCGGAAGGGGTAGAAGGCCGCCCAGGGGCTGTAACGCTCGGCCAGCTCCGCCAGGTCCAGCAGCAGCGCCAGGTCCGCCTCGATGGTGCGGCGGATCCCGGGGCGCTGCACCTTGACGACCACCGCCCGCCCGTCGGGCAGCTGGGCCGCGTGGACCTGGCCGATGGAGGCGGCGGCCAGGGGCCGCGGGTCGAAGCGGGCAAACAGCTCGGTCAGGGGCCGCCCCAGCTCCCGCTCGATCTGGGCGGCGGCCTCTTCGAAGGGGAAGGGCGGCACCCGGTCCTGCAGCCGCTCCAGTTCCCGCAGGATGTCGGGCGGCACCAGGTCGGGGCGGGTGCTGAGGAGCTGGCCCAGCTTGACGAAGGTGGGGCCCAGCTCCTCCAGGGCCTGGCGCAGGTGGGCGCCCAGGCCCTGGCCCCGCTCCTCCCCGCCGGCGGGCCGCGGCGGGGCGGGGGCCGGCGGCACCCCGTCTGGGCCGGGACGGCCGCCGGGGGCCGGCGGGGTCCCGGGCCCCTCCGCCTCCCAGGACCCCGGCCAGCGGCCGGCGACCGGCCCCCCGGCGGCCCGCTCCCCCGCCGCCCCCTCGCCACTGGCGCCGGCGCCCTCCACCGGCCCCGTCCCCGGACGGGCCGCCGTGGCCGCCGCCCTCCCGTCGTAGCCCGGGGGGCCGCCGTCCGCGCCGTCCGCCCGGGCCGCCTCCCGCCGGCGCCGCAGGCGCGGCCGGATCCAGGCCCAGCGGTCCCGGCGGCCCTGGCGGGGCAGGCCGGCCTGTTCCACCAGCACCGTCAGGCCGTGGCGGGCCAGGACGGCCGCGATCTCCCGATAGCGCCTCAGGTTGCGGAGCCGCTGGTAACGGCTGCTCGCCGCCATTCCCCGTCCTCCTCGCCGCCGCGGCATCCCAGGGCCCGCCGGCCTTTTAGGACGCCGTGCCGGAACCGGGCGCGCCCGCGGCCGGTTCCTCCGCCGGGATCAGGTCCAGGTACCAGAACCCGTTGCGCTCCACCCTCGGGCCGGGCCGGAAGCCCACGGGCGCCGCGAACCCAGGTCCATCATAGACGAAGGTGTGGAATTCACCGCGCTCGCCGCACGGGTCGACCCCGGCGGGCAGCTCTGCCAGGAACGCCTCGTCGTAGGGCCGTCCCAGCCACTCGGGTCCCAGGTGGCGCGGGTCGACGGCGACCACCACGGCCCGCACCCCCGCGCCCACCACCTGCCGGGCCAGCTCCCGCGTATCCTTCCCCCAGAGGGGGAAGAGGGCGGCCATCCCTGCCCGGGCCAGCTGGGTCTCCCGGTAGGCGCGGATGTCGGCCAGGAAGAGGTCGCCGAAGGCCACGGTGGCGATGCCCCGGGCCGCCAGGTGCTCCAGCGCCCGGGCCATGCGGGCCTCGTAGTCGGCGTTGGAGCAGGGGTCGGGCAGCGGCACCCACCAGAGGGGCAGGCCCAGGGACCGGGCCTGGGCCTCGACCAGCGCCTGCCGCACCCCGTGGATGCTGATCCGCCCGTTGGTCTCGTTGGCCGTCGCCAAAAGCCCGGCCACCCGCACCGCGGGATCGGCCGCGAGGCGAGCCAGGGCCAGGGCCGAGTCCTTGCCGCCGCTCCAGCCCAGGACAACGGGACGAACCGGCCCCGGGCCGGCATCTGGCCCGCGGGACCCGAGGGGCGCCTGCGCCGTCACGCCGGCCTCACCCCCTTCATGCCGGCCCCACCGTCCCGGGGGCGGGGCCCGGGTCCCCGGCGACCCCGAGCCAGCCGGCGAAGGTGGCCGCGTAGAGCAGGGCCCCCTGGGCCAGTTCGTCCAGGCGGATGAACTCGCCCGGGGCGTGGGCCAGATCGGGCCGCCCCGGCCCCACGATGACCGTGGGGATGCCGGCGGCCACCAGGTAGCGCATGTCCGTCACCGCCACCGTCCCCGCCTCGGGCAGGTCCTGGCCGGTCACCGCCCGGCCGGCGGCCTCGACCAGGCGGACCACCGCGGCGCCGGGGGGCGTCTCGGCGGGCTCCGCCCAGCGCCAGCGGGTGATGGTCGCCCGCACGCCGGGGTGGCGCGCCAGCACCTGGGCCACCACCGCCTCCACCTCTTGGCGGACGGCGGCCTCCGTCTCCCCCGGCACCGCCCGGCGGTCGACCACCAGTTCACACCGGTCGGGCACCCGGTTGGGACTGTCCCCGCCCCGGATCGTGCCCACGCTGGCCGTCGGCGGCCCCAGCAGCGGGTGGAAGGCGTCCCACACCCGCTCTTCCAGCTCCAGGACCAGGCGGGCGGCGGCGGCCACGGCGCTGGCGCCCCGATGGGGCGTGGCCGCGTGGGCGGAGCGCCCGTCCAGGCGCAGGTGGATCCAGGCCGCCCCCCGCTGGGCCCGCACCAGGTGCAGCCGGGTGGGCTCGCCGACGATGGCGCCGTCGGCCCGCAGCAGGCCCCGTTCCACCAGCCAGCGGGTGCCCCAGCGGCCCATGGCCTCCTCGTCGGCCACCAGGGCGAGCACCAGCTCGCCGCGGCGGGGACCGCCCAGCCGGTGGAGGGCGGCCGCCGCGCCCAGGGCCGCCGCCACCGGTCCCTTCATGTCCACCGCGCCCCGGCCGTACAGGCGGTCGCCCTCGACGACGCCGGCGAAGGGCGGGTGGGGCCAGGCAGCCCCATCCCCCGGTTCCACCACATCCAGGTGGCCGCACCAGAGGAGGGTCGGCCCGGGCTCGGGCCCCCGGCGCCGGGCGATGACGTTGACCCGCCCCGGCCGGGGTTCGTAGACGCGGACGGCAAAGCCGTGGGCCTCCAGCCAGGGGATGGTCACGGCGGCGGCCCGGCCCTCGTCCCCCGGCGGGTTGACCGTCACCGCCCGGATCAGGTCCTGGGCCAGGGCGACCAGCGCTTCCCGGGGCAGCGCCGCCTCCAGGGCGGGGAGGAGCCGCCGGATCCCGGCCTCGAGCGCCCCTTCTCCCCCTGCGCCCGCCGGGTCGGTACCCGCCCCCTGGCGGTCTGGTCCCTCATGGCCTGTCCCCTCACCGCCGGCGGCCCCGGCGCGGGCGACCCCGGGGCTGCCCGCAGGAGGCGCGCCTGGGGATGCCTGGGGACCGCCCGCCGCCTCCGGCTCGCCGGCGGGCGCCGGGCCACCCGGTGCCCCCGGGCCGCCGCCGGGGCGCGGCACCTGCGGGATGGCCGCGGGGGCGGCGCCCGGTCCAGCCGCCGGCGGGGCTGCCGGTTCGTCCCGATGGGTTCCTGGGTCTGGTCGCAATGGCGTACCTCCTTGCCGCCGGCCCAGCGCCGGCGCCTGCGGGCCGCCG
>DATCLH010000247.1:0-2015 GCA_036564035.1 Thermaerobacter sp. | reverse complement strand
GTTCAGCGGCTGAAGGACCGGGGCCTCAAGGTGACGCCCCAGCGGCTGGAGATCCTCAAGGCGGTGATGGGTGCCGGGCGCCCCGTCACGGCCCGCGAGGTGACCGACGCGGTGCGGGAGCGGCACCCCCGGGTCAGCGTGGACACGGTCTACCGCAACTTGACCCTGTTGACCCGGTGCGGGTTGATCAGTCCGGTGAACCTCCAGGGGCGCGACGGGACCCGGTTCGAATACCAGGGCGACGAGCACCACCACCACTTCGTCTGCGTCGTCTGCGGGCAGTCCTTCTGCGTCGAGTGGTGCCCGACGGCCACCTTGCAGGCGGTGCCCTCCCAGGATCCGGGGTTCCGGGTCCTCGGCCACACCTTCGAGATCTACGGCTACTGCAGCCGGTGCCAGAAGGCGGGTTAGCGGCGGTGGCCGGTAGAACCCCGGCGGTTGCCGGATTGCCGGCGGACCCCCGGCGGTTTCCGGCGGCCCCCGGCGGTAGCCGGCGGAACCCCGCCCCCTTCTCAGGAGCGTTCCGGCTTGAGCTTGCTCACCACCTCTTCGGCCAGCTGGCGCAGCTTGCGCGCCCGGGCTCCGTGGATCCCGTCCAGGTGGCGCTCTAGGTCCCGCGCCACGTTGACCATCTCGTGCAGAGGCTGCTGAACCTGGTTCCAGAGGGCTTCGGCGCCGCCGGCGGCGCCCGGGGCTGCCCCCGTGACGACCCCGCGGTTCCCGTCCTCCACCCGGCCGTTGCGTTCCGCCGCCCCGCCGGCCATGCGGGGCCGATCGGCCTGATCCATCGCCTTGCCACCTCCCAGGCTGCTGGGCCGTTCCCTGGCCGGTCGCCCATCACCCGGCCGGTCGCCCATCACCCCTAGGATGCGCGGGGTGGCCGGTGGAGCCATGCATGGTCTGGCGGCATGGCAGAGGCGGCGGGCCTGTGGGACCCGCCGCCTCCTCGCCGGTGATGGCTGCTCCCGATGGGCCGGTTCCTCCGCCGGCTGGATGCCTCAGCCCGCTGCCCGCGGGGCTGCGGCGCCAAAATCGGGAATGCCGGGGCCCATGAGGTCGGCCCGCTGCCCCCGGATCCCACCGTCGAGATCCGGGATCCCCGGCCCCATCAGGTCGGCGGCCTGCCACGGCACCACCCCGTCCAGCTCGGGGATGCCGGGCCCCATCAGGTCGCCGCGCAGCCCGGCCGCTCCGGCCGCCGGGTTCCACCCCCCCAGGGCGACGATCCCCAGGATCACCAGCCCCAACAGGGTGAGGGCGGCCCGTCCGCGAACCCTGCTCATGTCCTCACCTCCCGCCGGCCAGCGGCGTAACGTTGTCCCGGGTAAGTCCATGGTGGACCGGGACGGGTGGGACACGGCGTGCCGGTTCGTCACGCGGGTGAACGGCCGCGTGCCCCGGTGCCGGCGCGCCGCAGCCCCCTGGAAGGGAGGCGCGCCTGTGATCGGCGATCGCATCCGGGCCCGGCGCCGCGAGCTGGGCATGACCCAGGAACAGCTGGCGGCCGGCTACTTCGACCGCTCCTACATCAGCCGCATCGAAGCCAACGAGGTGATCCCGCCCCTCCCCACGCTGGAGCTGCTGGCCCGGCGCCTGGGCAAGCCGGTGACCTACTTCCTCGGCGAGGCGGAGGAGTTCGCCCAGCGCCGGGTCGTCCATGACTACGTGCGCCGCGGGCGCCGCTACGCCCGCCAGCGCCGGTTCGCCGAGGCGGCCCGGGCTTTCGCCACCGCCCTGGAACTGCTGGCCGGGGAGGCCGACTCGCCCCTGCTCCTGGCCGTCCACGTCGAGCACGCCCATGCCCTGGCCTGCCTGGGGCGGGTCGAAGAGGCCGGCCGGCACTTGTTTGCCGCCCTGACCCTTTTGGCCCGCGTCCCCCTGGACCGGTGTCCCCCGGGGACCGCCTTCCGCCTCCACTACACCCGGGGCCAGCTGGCCTTTCACCGGGACGAACTGGCCGTGGCCGCCGAAGCCTTCCGGCTGGCCGCCGCGGCGGCCCCGCGACCGGCCGACCG
>DATCLH010000246.1:0-5374 GCA_036564035.1 Thermaerobacter sp. | reverse complement strand
GCCGGCGAGACCATGTCGTCGGCCGGGGTGGGCGCCGCCACCCGCAGCACCAGGACCAGGACGAACAGGCCGGCCAGAAGGCCGGTGACGAACCAGCGGCGTTCCTCCCCCGCCACGGTGGTCCCTCCGCTCCAGGGCTTTGGGGTCGCGCCCGACCCGGGGCACCCGTCCTGCCGGGCTCGGGGCCTGCCCCCGGAACCGGCGACCGGGGCCGGGACGCCCGCCTGTCAGGTCGCCGGTTCCAGGCTCCGATGCCGCAGGCGTCCCCCATGTCGCCGCCGGACAGGACGCCCGGCGGCCAGGCCGCCGGTTCCAGGCTCCGGGCCCGTTCATGCCTATGCCGGGCGGGGGAGCACCATGCTAGCGTGCCATGGGGCGACCACGCCATGCTACAATGAACCAGTCGCGCCGCGGCACCACCTGAGGCTTCCGTCAAGCGAGGAGCCGGAACGAGGAGCCGGATCATGGCCAAGCAACCGCCCCTGGCGGGGCGCAGCGACCCCCGCCTGCAGGAACGGTACGAACAGTTGCTGGAAGCGGCCGCCGTGGAGTTCGCCACCCGGGGCTATCACCAGACGACGATCAAGGACATCGTCGACCGGGCGGGGGTGGCCACCGGCACCTTCTACCTCTACTTCGCCAACAAGGAGCAGTCGTGCATCGCCCTGATCGAACGCCTCTACGGCCGCGTCCTGGCCGAGGTGGTGGCGGCGCGGGCCGGCAAGGCGACCAAGCTGGAGAAGCTGGCCGCCTCCATCCGAGCCGCCCTGGAGGTCTTCGGCGCCCACCGCAACCTGGCCCACATCGCCCTGGTGCGGGCGCCGGGAGCCCACCCCCTCTTCGACGAGCTGCTGGCCCGCATCCACCGGCAGTTCTGGGACCTGGTGGCCGAGGACATCACCGAGGCCATGGCGGAGGGCCTGTTGCCTCCCCAGCCGGCGGACATCGCCGCCCGGGCCCTGATCGGCGCCCTGTATGAGGTGGTCATCAGCTGGCTGCAGGCGGGCGTCCCGGCGGACCTGGGCCAGGCCGTCGAACCGCTGGTGGGCTTCTGCCTGCGGGGGCTGGGGACCCCCTGGCCCCTCCCGCCCGGCGCGGCCACGCCGCCGGCGCGATAGCCCCGCCGGCTTGGACGGCGGCGCCTGGCGGCTTCCGCCGGGCCGCCTCCCTTCTCCCTTCGGGCCGGCCGCTGCCCTTGCCCCGCCGGGGCGGGCCGCCGCCTTCCGCTCGCCAGGACTCCGAACCGAGCCTAGCCCGTCGGCGCCAGGCCCCAGGGAACCACGCCCACCGCCAGGAGCACCCCGATCAGCCCCGCCAGCGCCAGGTAGACCCAGCCGACGCCGCGGGCCAGGCGGCGGGAGACGGCATCCAGGTTGGCATCCCGCCCCTCCACCAGCAGGAGGAACAGGCCGCAGGCCAGGAAGACCGCCGCCGTCACCGGCTCGGCCGCCTCGGCCACAAGACCCGTCACCGCCATGATCAGCGCCATGGCCGCCCCCCCTTCAGCCCCATCCGCCCCGGCCGGCTACCGGATGGTCAGTCCCGTGCGCCGCAACCGGACCACCACCTCGACCCGGGCCTGACACCGCTGGGCGGCGGCCCGGGTCACCCCGGGCGGCTCCCGCCACAGGCGGGGTTCCACCGTGCGCAGGGCGCGGCCGATGCCGAAGGGGTCGGCCCCCTGGCGGCGCACCTGGTCGACCAGGCGCTGAACCCGTCCCTGCAGGTCCCGCTGGGTCTGGTCCTGGATGCGCCGCATGGTGGCGGTCTTGGTCAGGTCGATGCCACCGGCCCGGTGCTCGGCCACCCGCCCCTCGATCAGAAGCCGCACCACCGCCTGCCGCCCGTCCGGCGGCCCCTGGACCGTAAGGCGCGAGTCCACGTGGAAGATGTCCAGGATCACCCCGCCCGACACGGGCTCCCGCACCGGGACGAACAGGGTGGTCCGGCGCGGGCTGCCCATAGCCCACATCAGATACCAGGCCTGGGGCGGGCGGACCACCGCCCGCAGGCGATCGTCCCGGAAGACGCCGAGCCCCACCCACTGGACCCCCGCCTCGGTGCCCGGCCCCCGCCCCAGGATGGAGACCACGGGGTCGACGCCGGGTTCGGAGACGTCGGTCAGGAAGCGGGACAAGTCCACGTTGGGCGCCCGGCCGGTGCGGATCAGGTCGTCCAGCATCTGGCTGAGGTACAGGGCCGCCGTGTTGTCCTGGGCGACCGTCATCATCAGGTAATCGCGGGCCCGGCCGCGGACCACCGCCATGGGGATCAGCCGCCGGATCTCGGGGTTCTGAACCAGCATCTCCAGGTGCTGGAGGACGCCCTGACGGGCCAGCTCCTCGCCGATCAGCACGATCCGCACGTGCCCCAGGAAGAGGTCGAAGCGGGTCCCGTCCCGCATGGCCGCCAGCGCCTCGTGGACGGTGGCGCCGGTCCCCGTCAGCACGACCTTGGTGCCTCCGGCCCCCGCCCCCCGCTGGCCGAGCTGGTTGCCGCTGATGCCCGGCCGCGTGGTGGTGCCGTCCGGGATGGTGACCTCCAGGCTGACCTCGATGCCGCCGCCCCGGGCCCGGTCCAGGCCCACGCCCACCACGATGGCCCGGTCCTCCAGGTCCCGGGCGTCCCAGCAACCGCCCAGGACGGCGGCGGCCAGGACGACCACCAGGGCAACCACCAGGCGGGCCCGGCCGCGGCGCAGGCAACGGGGACCCACGGCTTCACCCCCCGGCACCGGCACCGGGGGTGCCGGGCTCGGCGGGGGCCGGGATGGGAGCGGCCCCGGCCGCCCCGGTGCCGCCCGCACCGGGGCGGCCGCTTCCAGTCATCGCACCGCCCAAGGCGGGAGCGGGCCCGGTCCCTCCGGGCCCGGCGGCTGGGCGGGCGGCCGCGGGCCGGCGGGATGGCCGGTTCTTCCAGCCGGCAATGGCCCACAGCAGCAGGGGCACCAGGACCTCCAGCCCCAGGCTGATCCAGCCCAGGACGGCGAGGAGCTGGGTGACGGCAGCGAAATTGGTCGGCAGCAGGGCCACCACGTAGAGCAGGGGGAGGAACATGGGGGCCAGGATGCGGTGCTCCTGAAGGCCGAGCACCCCCTGCAGCGCCTTGGCGGCGACGAACAGGGCCGGCCCCACGGTGGTGAACACCGCCGTCACCCACACGGCGAGGAAGGCCGATTCCAACCGCTCGAAGACCCGCCCGGGGATCTGGGTGACCTTGACCAGCTCGATGGTCGGCCAGGTGATCCGCTGGACCTCCACGACGCCGAAGGTGCCGACGGCGGAGAAGACGACCATGCTGTAGATCAGGCCGACCAGCCCCGCCACCAGCCAGGGCATGTGGCAGCGCGGCCGGTCCTCCAGCTCGGGGAGGAGGAAGAGGTAGGTCCCGTAACCGGCGTAGGCGAAGAGGGAGGCGGCCGCCCCGCGGATGAGCGGCTCCAGGCCCAGCGCCCACTGGGGCCGCACGTACACCAGGTTGGCCCGCCCCATGGTGGCCAGGGCCAGGACGACCAGCGTCACCAGCAGCACGGGGAAGGTCAGCTCGATGGCCCGCATCATCGTCACCGTGCGGTGGTGGACCAGGTACACGGCGGCGAAGAGCATGGGCATCATGATGGCCTCCACCGGCGTGTTGCGCAGGACGTTGGCGTTGACCACCTCGGCGAAGCCGCGGGCGATGACGGCGGCCAGGGTGCCGAAGTAGAGGAAGTAAGCGAGCAGCAGCGCCCGGGCGGGCCAGCGGCCCACCAGGGTCTCCAGGCCGTGCTCGAGCCGGCGCCGGTGGATCCACGGCGCCACCCCGCTGAGGGCCGCCAGGACGACGGCGACGGGCACCGCCCCCAGCAAGGTGGCGACCACGCTGTCGGGCCCCGATTGGGCGGCCACCTCCCGCGGCAGGGTGAGGATGCCGATGCCGATCATCACGTTGACGATGACGGTCAGCGCGCCCCGTACCGTGACCGCCTGGCTGCTCGACACGGCCCTCACCTCCTCTGCTGGACGAACCGGCCCGGCCCCGCTGCGCGGCCCCCGCCCCGCTCCATAGCACCCGCCCCGCCCTAAAGCCGCGTCGCTCCCTCGCCCCGCTGCACCGCCGGCAGCGGCGCCCGCACCAGCGTATCCCGCAGCTCCTTGATGGACCGCGGCGGCGTGTACGGGTACAGGTACGGCACCCCGAAGGACTCCAGATCGGCCAGGTGGACCACGATCAGGATCAGCCCGATGACCACCCCGTAGAGGCCGAAGACCGACGCCGCCAGCATCAGCGGGTAGCGCAGGATGCGCAGGGCGATGGCGGCGCTGTAGTTGGGCGAGGCGAAGGAGCCGATGGTGGTGACGGCCACCACGATGACCATGGCCGGGCTGACCAGCCCTGCCGCGACCGTCATCTCGCCGATGATCAGGCCGCCGACGATGCTGATGGCGGGGCCGATGGGACCCGGCAGCCGGATGCTAGCCTCCCGCAGGATCTCCACCGCCGTCTCCAGCACCAAGGCCTCGCCGATGGCGGGAAAGGGCACGCCGCCCCGCATGGCCGCCAGCAGCACCGCCAGGGGCGTGGGGATCATCTCGGGGTGGAAGGAGACGAAGGCGATGTACAGGGAGGGCATCAAGAGCGCCAGGGCCATGGACAGCACCCGGATCAGGCGGATCAGGCTGGCGATGACCCAGCGCTGGTAGTAGTCCTCCGGCGACTGGTAGAACTGGCTGAACAGGGCCGGGGCGATGATGGCGAAGGGGCTGCCGTCGACGAAGAGGGCGATGCGGCCCGCCAGCAGGTTCGCCACCACCCGGTCGGGCCGCTCGGTCTCCATCAACTGCGGGAAAGGCGAGTGGGGCCGGTCCTCCAGCCACTGCTCCAGCTGGCCGGAGTCCAGGAGGGAGTCCGACCGCACCCGGGCCAGGCGCCGCTCCACCTCCGTCACCAGGTGGGGCGGCGTCAGCCCCTCGACGTAGAGCAGGACAACCCGGGTGCGGGCCACGTCGCCCAAGCGGTAGACCCGCACCACCAGCCGCGGCGTCACCAGCCGCTGGCGCACCAGGGCCACGTTGACCTCGACGTTTTCGACGAACCCGTCCCGGGGCCCGCGCACCAGGCGCTCCGCCTCGGGCTCCTGGACCGCCCGCTGGCGGAAGCTGCGGACCTCGTACACCCAGACCTGCCGCTGGCCCTCCAGGCAGAGCACGGCGTGGCCCGTGAGCAGGCGGGTCACCGCCTCGTCGACCTTGGGGACCGCCTCCACCTCGTCGCCGAACCGCCACCAGGCCGGGTTCGGGGCGGCCTTGGGTGGCCCCTGGCGCAGGAACTTGTCCAGGTCTTCGACCAGGCCCTTGAGCCGCTGGGTGTCCACCAGGGGCTCCAGGAAGACCAG
>DATCLH010000245.1:0-1660 GCA_036564035.1 Thermaerobacter sp. | reverse complement strand
GCGGGCCCACTCCTCATCGCCCAGGATCACGGCGTACCGCACCGGCAGCCGCCCCGCCGCCCGCAGCTGGGCCTTGAGGCTGCGCCCCACGTGGTCCATGTCCACGGCCAGGCCGGCCTGCCGCAGGCGCTGGACCAGGGCCAGCACCGGGGGCCGCGGGACCTGGCCCGTGACGGCGACGAAGGCGTCCAGAGGCCGCGCGGCACCCGGCGCCCGGCCGGCCGCCTCCAGGGTCAGCAGCAGCCGCTCCAGGCCCATGCCGAAGCCGACCCCCGGGGTGGGCGGCCCGCCTAGGAGTTCGATCAGGCCGTCGTAGCGCCCGCCGCCGCAGACGGTGTCCTGGGCACCCAGGCCCCCATACTTGATCTCGAAGACCGTGCGGGTGTAGTAGTCCAGGCCGCGCACCAGGCTGGGGTCGAGGCGATAGGCAATCCCCAGCGCGTCCAGGGCCGCCTGCAGCTGCGCGAAATGGGCCCGGCAGTCGTCGCACAGGTAGTCCACCGTGCGCGGCGCCGCCGCCTTGTGGACCTGGTCCGCCGGCACCTTGCAGTCCAGCAGCCGCAGGGGGTTCGTCTCCAGCCGGGCACGGCAGTCGGCGCACAGCTCGGCCGCCCGGGGCCGGTAGTAGTCCAGCAGGGCCTGGCGGTAGCGGGGCCGGCAGGCGGGGCAGCCGATGCTGTTGAGGTGCACCTGGAGCCCCTCCAGGCCCAGCTCGGCGAACAACGTCACCGCCAGGGCGATGATCTCGGCGTCGGCCGTCGCTTCCCCGGCCCCGAAGATCTCCACCCCGAACTGGACGTGCTGGCGATAGCGGCCGGCCTGGGGCCGCTCGTGGCGGAACATGGGCTGGATGTAGTACAGCTTGACGGGCTGGGGCCCGTTGTGCAGCCCGTTCTCCAGGTAGGCGCGCACCGCCGCCGCCGTTCCCTCCGGCCGCAGCACCAGCTGCCGGTCGCTGCCCGGCGGCGTCAGCACGTACATCTCCTTCTGGACGATGTCCGTGGTCTCCCCCACGGTGCGCTGGAAGAGCTCCCGCGCCTCGATCACCGGCGTCCGCAGCTCGCCGAAGCCGAAGCGGGCGGCCACGTCCCGGATCCTGGCCTCCAGGGCCTGCCAGCGCGGCGCCTCCTGGGGGATCACGTCATAGGTACCGCGGGGTCGCTGGATCCGCTCCAAACCCTTCCCTCCCGTCGCCGGCCGAACGCGCCGGGGCGCAGGACCTGCCCGGCCGCCCCGGCGCCGTGATGCCCGGAACCCGGGCGGGTTCGTGTCATCCGCCGGGCCGGCCGCCCGCCCGCTCCACCGGCGGCCGCGGGGCGCGCCCCGAGCCTCCCGGATCCCGGGCCGCCCGGCTGTCCAGCGCCAGGGTCACCGGCCCGTCGTTGACCAGTTCGACCTGCATGTCGGCCCCGAACCATCCCGTCTGGACGAACAGGCCCCGGGACTCGAGGGCGGCCGCCACCGCCTCGTAGAGGGGTTCCGCCTCCCCGGGCGGCGCGGCCTCGGTGAAGGAGGGCCGGCGGCCCCGCCGGCAGTCGCCCAGCAGGGTGAACTGGGACACCAGCAGCACCTGCCCGCCCACCTCCAGCAGCGACCGCTCGAAATGGCGGCCGGCGGCCTCGCCCTCACCGGGGAAGATGCGCAGCTGGGCGATCTTGTC
>DATCLH010000244.1:0-1729 GCA_036564035.1 Thermaerobacter sp. | reverse complement strand
TCGAGCGCCTGGCCCCGGAGATCCGGCGACACGAGCCCCGAGTCGCCCTGGACGGCGGGCCGGATGGGCTTGCGGTGGCAAACCGGATCGCCTCCCAGGCGGCCCGGGTGCTCAAGCCCGGGGGACTCCTGCTGATGGAGCTGGGCACCGCCGAGCAGGCCCGGGCGCTGGCACGCCGGCTCGGCGGCGGCGAGGTGCCCGGCTTCGCCCGGGCTGCGGCCGTCCGAGACCCGGCCGGCGGGGCGCCCGTGCTGGTGGCCAGGGCGGCCGGTTCGGGGCCCCTCGCCTGGCCTGCGGCCGCCTCGGAGGAGATAGGCCCGTGAAGACCCGCGTGGTGCGCGTCGACCCCCAGCGGCCGGACCCGGCGGTGCTGGCCGAGGCGGGGGCGGCCATCCGCCGCGGAGAGCTGGTGGCCTTTCCCACCGAGACGGTCTACGGCCTGGGGGCCGACGCCCTCAACCCCAAAGCGGTGGCGCGGCTGTTCGAGGTGAAGGGGCGCCCGCCCGACAACCCCGTCATCGTGCACGTGGCCGGGGTCGGGGAGGTCATGGAGGTGGCCCGGCCCGATCCCCGGGGCCGGTGGGCGGGCCTGGCCGAGAGGTTTTGGCCCGGGCCGCTCACCCTGGTGCTGCCGCGCCGGGAGCAGGTGCCCGATGAGGTGACCGGCGGGCTGGAGACGGTGGCCGTGCGCATCCCGCGGCATGCGGTGGCCCTGGGGCTGATCCGGGCCGCCGGCCGCCCGGTGGCCGCGCCCAGCGCCAACCGTTCGGGTCGGCCGAGCCCGTCGCGGGCGGAGCACGTGCTGGCGGATCTGGAGGGGTTCATCGAGTGGGTGCTGGACGGCGGGCCCACGGCGGTGGGCGTGGAATCCACGGTGCTAGACCTCACCTGTGAACCGCCCATGGTGCTGCGCCCGGGCGGGGTGACGGTGGAGGCGCTTGAGGAAGCCCTGGGGCAGGTGCGGGTGCACCCGGCCGTGATCGGTGCCGCGTGGGGTGCTGCGGGGGCGGCGGCGGAAGCAGGGGTCGAAGCGGAGGTCGGAGTCGGCGCCGAGGGCGGGGGCGTAGCGGCACAGGTCCGGGAGGCGTCCGAGCTGCTGCAGCGTCCCCGGTCTCCCGGCCTCAAGTACCGGCACTACGCGCCCGAGGCGCCCGTAGTGGTGCTGGAGGGCAGCCCCGAGGCGGTGGCCGCGGCCATCCGGCGACGGGTGGAAGGGGGGCAGGCAGGCCGGCTGGGGCTGTTCATCACCGAGCAGACGCTACGGCTGCTGCTGCAGGCCTGGAGCAGCCTGCCCGGTGGCGTGGCCGTCTTCTGCTCGGGCGACCGTAGCCGACCGGAGACGGTGGCCCGGCGCCTGTTCGAGGGTCTGCGGACCCTGGACCGGGAGCGGCCCCGGCTCATCCTGGCCGAGGCGGTGGAGGGGAGGGGGCTTGGGCTGGCCGTCAACAACCGCCTCCGGAAGGCGGCCGGGGGGAAGGTGGAGCGTTGCGACGGGCTGCCTTGACGAACAGGCCCTCGTGGCCCGTGAAGTTGCACAGCAAACAGCGCACGTCCACCTGGGCCCGGCCGTGGCGCACCAGCGGCTCCAGGCGGTCGGCCGCGTAGGTAAGCTCCCCTGTGACCGGATCTTTCGTCACCTGCTGGACGAGGTGGTAAATTACCTCAAAGCGGGTGCGGTTGCCGTGACACGCCGGACACAGGTAAGGCAGGGTCGCCACGACTCAGGCCT
>DATCLH010000243.1:0-1598 GCA_036564035.1 Thermaerobacter sp. | reverse complement strand
CGCACTAGCTGTTCTTAGCCCCTCACTGTTCTCAGCCCCCCAGGAACCGCTTTCGCGCAGTGCGACGGCCTGGATCAGGCGGACGGCCATCCGCCTCGGCCGCCCCGCTGAAGATCGCCCACAGGGCGGCGACGGCCAGGGCCCCGCCGGCCAAGGCCGCGGCCTCCCGGGGACCCACACGTCCGAGGACGGCCCCCAGGAGGGCCAGGCCCAGGGCCGAGGCCAGATAGGCGAGGGCGGTGGCGAGCCCGAGGTACCGCCCCTGGAGGCCCACCGGCACCTCCCGCTGGCGGATGAGCTTCACGTACACGTCCGTGGGGCCCGTGGCCAGGCCCCCCAGGAAGGCCAGGACGAGGAGGAGAAGGGGGGTCGTAGTCCGGCCCATGACGCCCAGGATGAGGCCCTGGAGGAGGAGGGCGAGAGCGTAGAGGAAGAGGAGCCGCCTCGAGGCCAGTCCGGCCGGGAGGAGGGCTCCCGCCAAGAGGATGCCGAGGATGAACCCGGCCGGGGAGGCTCCTTTCAGAAGGCCGTAGGCCAGGGCGTCTCCGCCGGCCTCCCGGGCGAGGAGGGGCAGGAGGACCTCCAGGGGCCCCAAGCAGGTGAGGTTCCAGACCATCCCCAGGGTCACGCTGCGGCGGAGGATGGGGAAGCGGCGTCGCATGCCCGTGGCCAGGGTTCCGCGGCATGGGGGCGTGCCGGGAGGGGCTGGCCGTCGCCCAAGCGGTGCCGGTTCGTCCCCAGGGTGCGGGGGACGGGGTGCTACAATGGCAGTAGATCCGCCGACGGCCAGGAGGGGTCCCGTTGACGCCCAGCCAGCGCTTCCTCGCTGCCTGCCGGCGGCAGCCCGTGGACCGGACGCCCGTCTGGTTCATGCGCCAGGCGGGCCGCATCTTCCCGGAGTTCCGGGCGCTGCGGCGGCACTACGGGTTCGAGGAGCTCATGCAGCACCCGGACCTCTGCGCCGAGATCACCGTGATGCCCGTGGAGCGGCTGGGGGTCGACGCGGCCATCCTCTTCGCCGACATCATGACGCCGCTCAAGCCCCTGGGCGTCGACTACCGCATCGAGCCCGGGGTGGGGCCGGTGGTGGGCCGGCCGCTGGCGTCGGCCGCGGACCTGGGGCGGCTGCGCCGGTTCGACCCCCGGGACGAACTGGCCCCGGTGCTGGAGACGGTGCGGCTGGTGCGGCGGGCGCTGGGCGAGCGGGTGCCGCTGATCGGCTTCGCCGGCGCGCCCTTCACCCTGGCCTGCTACCTGGTCGAGGGGCGGCCGTCGCGGGAGTTCCATCGCACCCGGGCGCTGATGTACGGCGATCCCGCCTTCTGGCACGGGCTGATGGAGCGGCTGGCGGAGACGGTGCTGGAGTACCTGCGGGCCCAGGTGGAGGCCGGCGTCCAGGCGGTGCAGCTGTTCGACTCCTGGGTGGGCGGCCTCGGGCCCGCGGCGTACCGCCGGTTCGTCCTGCCCTACTCGCGCCGCGTGCTCGAGGGCCTGGCGGACCTCGGGGTGCCGCGGATCCACTTCGGAACGGGGACCGCGGCCCTGCTGCCGCTGATGGCCGAGGCCGGGGCGGAGGTGGTCGGCGTCGACTGGCGGGT
>DATCLH010000242.1:0-1799 GCA_036564035.1 Thermaerobacter sp. | reverse complement strand
TGGATGCGCCCCCCTGGGGTGCAGCCGTTGATGCGGCCCCCGGTGATGGGGCGGGCGTGGCGGGCGATGCGCCGCCCGGCACACCCGGCGGCGCCCCGGGGAGGCGGGCTGGCGTTCCCGGGCCCGGTGCGCGCGGCGACGCTGGAGGCGGGCCACCCGGCGCGCCCGGGAACGCCGGGGACGGGCCACCCGGCGCCCCCGGGAACGCCCGGCGGCTGGCCGGTGCCGCCGGGGCTGCGCCGAGGAGTTCCAGGACCCGGCGCACCCGCTCGGCCCGCTGGGCCGGTGACAGCCGCTCGAAGTCCCGGAACAGCCGGTACGCCTCCCGCAAAGGTTCCCGCCCGTCGGGGGGGAGGGCGTGCGCCACCGCCTCCAGGGCCCGGCGGACGGCGGCGGCGGCCTCACCGGCCGGCAAGAGGGGCGGCAGGTCGCCGGCCCTCTGCAGCGCCGCCAGCAGCTCGGCCCAGGCCGAGCCGGCCTCGCGGCCGGCCGGCGGTACCCCCGTCCCGTCCCAACCTTCGGGTTCGGCCATGCCCCTGCGACCTGCCATGGTTCACCCGCGCTCCGGGAAGCGTTCCCGGCCGGCCCCTAGCCCCTCGGATCCCGGCCCTTGGTCCGCGGCGGGCCGCCGCCGGCCTTCGCCGCCCGGCCCCGGCACCTGCCCCGAGGTCCCCGGCCCGGTTCCCGCCCCCGGCAGGGCGCCCGCCGGCACCCGGACCCCGGCCACGTGGACGTGGACCCGCACCCGGTCCTCGCCGACGGCGCGGCGCACGGCCTCCCCGACCCGCCGCATCACCGTCCGGGCCACCTCCGGGATCGGCACCCCATAGGCCACCAGGATGCGGACGGTCACCTCCAGGCCGCCGCCCTCGGCGGCCGCCACCTCAACCCCCCGGCCGTGGGCCTCGGTTCCCAGCAGGCCGGCCAGACCTTGACGCCAGCCCCGGGGGACCGTGCCCACCACGCCCTCGCATCCCGCCAGGGCCGCGCCGGCGATGCCGGCGATGACGTCTTCGCTGATGGCGATCCGGCCGTGTTCGGTGTCGAACTCCAGCAACCCAAGCCCCCCGCTTCCCCGTTCCGGCGTGGCGCGGGCCGTGGCGCGGGCGCCGCCGGGTCGTCCCTGCGGCCCGGCCCCCCGGCCACCCCTGGCCCGCCGGGTCTCCGGCTCTCCCCTTCGCCGGCTGCCGCCCCATTCCTTGCCGCCTTCCGGGGCCTGTGGTAGAATCGGCTGCGTGACTTGCGCCCCATGCACGATGCCCGGGACGGCATCACCGATGCGCAAAGGAAGTCGCCCCACTGGATGATCAGGAGGAGAATCGCCATGGCTCGTCGCTGTGAGATCTGCGGCAAGGGCGTCGACTACGGCAACCAGGTGAGCCACTCGAACCGCAAGTCCCGCCGCATCTGGGTGCCCAACCTGCAGCGCGTCCGGGCCGTGACGCCCCAGGGCGTGCGCCGCATCCGCGTCTGCACCACCTGCCTGAAGTCGGGCCGCGTCGTGCGGGCGGTCTGACGAGGTCTCAGGATCCGGACGTTCGAGATTTGCAACGCCCTATCGGGACGAACCGGCTGCGCCGGGGCCGGCGGCATCCAAGCCGCCGGCCCCGGCGTCTTTCGCCATCGCCGCCGGCCCCAAGACGCGGCCACCCCGGGCCGGTGCGCAAGGCCGAGCCGGGCGGCGTTCTTCTCCCTCGCCGCCGGCCCTCGGAACCGGCCCTAGGACGCTCCGTTCGAATCGCCCGGTTCCCTCCCCTGCCGCGCGGCGACGACCAGGGCCTCCAGCTCCGCGCCGGAAA
>DATCLH010000241.1:0-9957 GCA_036564035.1 Thermaerobacter sp. | reverse complement strand
CAAGGCCAAGGTGGACACGCTGATCACCATCCCCAACGACCGGCTGCTGCAGGTGGTCGACAAGAAGACGTCGATCCTGCAGGCCTTCCGCGTGGCGGACGACGTCCTGCGCCAGGGCGTCCAGGGCATCTCCGACCTGATCGCCGTGCCGGGCCTGATCAACCTGGACTTCGCCGACGTCCGCACCATCATGATGAACACTGGCTCGGCCCTGATGGGCATCGGGGTCGGCCGGGGGGAGACCCGGGCGGTCGACGCCGCGCGGGCGGCCATCTCCAGCCCCCTGCTGGAGGCGTCCATCGAGGGGGCCAAGGGCGTGCTGCTCAGCATCACCGGCGGCACCGACCTGGGGCTGTACGAGGTCAACGAGGCGGCCGAGATCATCGCCCAGGCCGCCGACCCCGACGCCAACATCATCTTCGGCGCGGTGATCGACGAGACCCTGGAGGACGAGATCCGGGTCACGGTGATCGCCACCGGCTTCGATCCCAAGCCGGCGCCGGCCAGCACCGAGCTGGACGACCTGCCGATCAAACCCTTCACCGGCGACGACCTGGACATCCCCCACTTCCTGCGCCGGCGCCCGCGGCCGGCCCGCTGACGGGCCGGCCGCCATCGCCGGCCGGCCATCCCGCCGGACGAACGGGCCCCGCCCGCGGCCGGCCTTGCCCTTGCTGTCCTGTACCGCCCGGACCGCCTGCTCGGCGCGGACTGCGTTCCACCGGGCTAGGATGCCGGGAGCCTCGACATCGCCCCGTCCAGGACTCGACATGTTTCCCATCGCCCGGGTCGTATAATCAGACCGCCGGCGGCCAGGCTGCCGGCGGTCGTCGCCTTGGGGGTCCCCGAATCCGCGCGGCCTTCCGCAGCCTGCCGCGGCCCCCCGTGGGGGCCCTGACGGTCGCCGCCGCGGGCGTCCCCGGCGGCCGGCCGGATCCCGCCGGGTCCCGGCCGGGCCGGGGGCGGGGGCCGGTTCTACCGGCCCGGTTCTACCGGCCCCGGGGCCCGCATAGACATGCGATCGTGGCGATGCGCAGCGGGGGCGAGGCCCGTGCCGTACGTGTACCTGGACCTGTTCGTCCTGGTCAATGGCGTGGTGGACTACGCCCTCCTGGCCGCCACGGCCCTGGCGACCCAGGCCCGCACCAGCCGGTGGCGGCTGCTGCTGGCCACGGCGTGGGGGACGGCCTTCGCCTGTGCCGTCGTCCTGCTGCCCCCCGGCCCGTGGCGCAGTCTGCCCGCGGTGGTGCTGACCTCGGTCGTCATGCTCCTGCTGGCCTTCTGGCCCGTGTCGCCCCGGCGGCTCCTGGCGCTGGTCGCCTGGTTCTACGGCCTGGCCTGCTTCGTGGCCGGGGGCGCCCTGGCCGTCCTCTCCCTGCTGGCCGGGCAGGAGATGCCCGTGCCGACCCCCGCCCTGGCGCTGGTCCCCGCCGTGGGGGCGGTGCTGGCGGCCGGCCGCTTCTTCTGGCAGGCGTGGCGCCGGCGGTCGCTGCCCGGGCCGCTGTACGTCACGCTGCGGGTGGTGTGCGAGGGGCGGTGGATCGACCTGCCCGCGCTGGTGGACACGGGGAACCAGCTGCGGGACCCGCTGACGGGCCTGGCGGTGGTGGTGGCGGAGGAACAGGCGCTGGCGCCCCTGCTGCCCCCGGCCTTGCGCCAGGCGGTGGCCGCGGGCGACGACATCGCCCAGTGGGCCCGGGCGGCGACCCTCTGCGGCTGGGCTGAGCGCCTGCGCGTCGTGCCCTTCGCCTCCATCGGGCGGGAGCGGGGCTTTCTGGCGGGCTTTCGCCCGGACGCCCTGTGGCTGCAGCTGCCGGAGGGGGCGGATCGCGGCCGGGGGGAGGGCATCCCGGCCCCGGCGCCGGCCGCGCCGCCGGTGGCGGCTGCACCGCCGGAGGCCCCGGCGGGCGAGGCCCGGCGGGCTGCGGCGGCCACCGCCGACCCGGCGCCTGCCACGGCCACGGCCGAGCGGGCCTCCGTCGATGCGAACGCCAGCCCGTTGCCCGCGGCCGCGGCGGCGGACCTCGCCCCGGCCGGGGTGCGGGGCGAGTCGCCGGTGGCGCCCGATCCAGCCAGCGGGGACCGGTGGGCCGCCGGCGGGGCGGTAGCGCCTGGACAGCACCGGCTGGGTTCCTCCGGCCCGTCGCCGGCGGAGGGTGGGGCCGGTCCGACCGGCGACGCCGGCCGGGCGACCGGACCGGGTGGACCGGCCGGGGCCGGTTCGTCCCCCGGCTCCGGCCGCTGGCGTGCCCTGGGCCCGGCGGTGGTGGCCGTCTTCCCCGGCCGCTTCACCGGGGATCAGCACTACGTCGCCCTTCTGCCCACCGCGTTGCTGGAGGCTCCGTCCGGCGCCCGTGGTGCCGTCGCTCCGGGGGCGGCGGCGCGGGTGTCCTAGACCTGATGGGAGGGAGGACCGGCAGGTGATGCGGCATCACTGGCTCCGGTTGAAGTGGTCCGTGCGCCTGGCCATCCTGCGCTGGCTGTTGCGCACCGGTGCGCCGTGGTTGCCCGTCCACTACATCGGCGGCAGCCAGGCCCTGCCGCCGCCGCTGACGGCCGACGAAGAGGAGCTCCTCCTCGACCGGCTGGACGAGGACGACCCGGCGGTGCGCCACACCCTGATCGAGCGCAACCTGCGCCTGGTGGTGTACATCGCCCGCAAGTTCGACAACACGGGCATCCCCATCGAAGACCTGGTGTCCATCGGCACCATCGGCCTGATCAAGGCGGTGAACACCTTCGACCCGTCCAAGCGCATCAAGCTGGCGACCTACGCGTCCAAGTGCATCGAGAACGAGATCCTGATGCACCTGCGGCGGACCAGCCGCACCCGCTACGAGGTGTCGCTGGATGAACCCCTCAACGTGGACTGGGAGGGCAACGAGCTCTTGCTCTCCGACGTGATCCCGGCCACCGACGGCGACGTGATCTACCGCGACCTGGAGGCCAAGGTGGACCGGCACCTGCTCCACCGCGCCCTGGCTCGCCTGAGCCCGCGGGAGCGTCTCATCATGGAGCTGCGCTTCGGGCTGGTGGACGGCATCGAGCGCACCCAGAAGCAGGTGGCGGACCGGCTGGGCATCTCCCAGTCGTACATCTCCCGCCTGGAGAAGCGGATCATCAACCGGCTGCGCCGGGAGATCCGCAAGATGGAATAGCCTGGGGCCAGATTTAAAAATTCTTTTCATTTTCGTGACGCCCGTCACAGGCCCCGGATGGCGGCCGGTGCATCCTGGAATCGGGAGGTGGTCCCGATGGCAGGGACACCGGTGGTCACGGTGGCGATGACGGAGCGGGAGATGGCCTTGCTGCGGAACGTGGCGGACTTCGCGGGCTTCGGCTGCGACATCCACGCGGTGGAGGTCGAACCCGGCGTCGAGCTGCAGGAGCTGGAGGAACTGGTCGATGCCCTGGACGCCGCCATGGCGGCGGGCGAGCCGCCGGCCCTGACCCGGCGGCAGCTGGAGGTGGCCTTCGGGCTGCTGGACTATCAACAGTGGCAGTGCCCGCTGGCCACCTGGTGCGAGGTCGACGACGCGACCCAGGAGGAACTGGACGTGCTGCGGGAGAAGCTGGAGGCCGCCCTGGCTTGAAGCCGGCGGCGGGCGGAGGGCGCCGGGCCCGCGGCGGCGGGTCCGGCGCCTTTGTTGTTCTCCAAACCACACCTTCCAATCCAATGGTGAACGGTGCCCATCCAAAGGGCGCCGGCAGGTCATCACCAGCGCATCCGCTCGCGCGTCAACCATCCCGGTCTTGAAGCCCCGGTCTTTAACCCCCGTTTGTCCTCGAGTCCACCCATGCATCCCCCCACGCATGCCCGTTCCTCCCGCGGGGAACGTTATGGTGAATGTTCGCCGGTCACCCGCTGCATAACCCCTTCCAGCCACGCGCATACTCCCCGTTGCAGGACGAGCCCGGGCTGCGCGCATAGGACCTGCCGCCGGAGGGAGCGGCCGGCAGGCGGGAGGGAGCCACGTGCCCATGAGCCGCATGATCAACAAGGTGGAGATCTGCGGGGTCAACACGGCCGAACTTCCCGTGCTCACCAACGAGCAGATGCGGGTGCTCTTCCGCCGCATGCGCGAGGGCGACGAGGATGCGCGGCAGCAGCTGGTCCAGGGCAATCTGCGGCTGGTTTTGAGCGTCATCCAGCGGTTCAACCACCGCGGCGAACCCGTCGACGACCTGTTCCAGGTGGGTTGCATCGGCCTGATGAAGGCCATCGACAACTTCGACTTGGATCAAAACGTGCGCTTCTCCACCTATGCCGTGCCGATGATCATCGGCGAGATCCGCCGGTACCTGCGGGACAACACGCCCATCCGGGTCAGCCGCTCGCTGCGCGACGTGGCCTATAAGGCGCTGCAGGTCCGCGATCAACTGACCCACCGGCACGGGCGGGAGCCCACCCTGGAGGAGATCGCCCAGGAGCTGGGGTTGCCGCGGGAAGAGGTCGTCCACGCCCTGGACGCGATCCAGGATCCCGTCTCCCTGTTCGAGCCGATCTACCAGGACGGCGGCGACCCGATCTACGTGGTCGACCAGGTCAGCGACGACAAGCAGCGGGACGAGCAGTGGCTGGAGACCATCGCCGTGCGCGAGGCGATGGCGCGCCTGGACGAGCGCGAGCAGCTGATCATCACCAAGCGCTTCTACCAGGGTAAGACCCAGATGGAGGTGGCCAACGAGATCGGGATCTCCCAGGCACAGGTCTCGCGCCTGGAAAAGGCCGCCCTCCAGCGGATGCGCAAGTACATGTGAAAGGGCGAGGGGCATGGGGTTGCGAGGCATGGTGCGGCGATGGGCCGGGCGGTGGGGGTCCGGCCCGGCGGGTGACGGGTCCTTTTCGGTCCTGGACGAACGCGGCGGCCCGCGCGGCGGGAAGGACGGCGCCGGCGGGGTGGACGAACCCGGCGCCACCGCCTGGGGTGGTCGCGCGCCGGTCCCGGCGGTTCCGGGAGGGGGCACCGCGGCAGGCCGCTGGCGGGGGGTCCTGGGCTGGCTCCTCCTGGCCGTGGCGGTGGCGGCCGGCCTCGGCCCGCGGGTCATGGGGGCCGCCCCGGTGCCGGCGGCGACGGGCACGGCCCCGCAGCCGGCGGGACCGGCGGCGCCCCCGGCCATCGTCCGGCTCCACATCATCGCCCACAGCGACGGGCCGGCGGACCAGGCGGTGAAGCTCCAGGTGCGGGACGCCCTGGTCCCCCTGCTGGCCGAGACGGTGGCCGGCGCCCGTACCCCCGACGAGGCCCTGGCCCGGGTGAACCGGGAGGCCCCCCGCCTGGAGGAACGGGCCGAGGCCGTGGTGCGGGAGGCCGGCTTCTCCTACGGGGTGCGGATCGAGACGGGCCGGTTCCTCTACGAGGAGCGGCGGCTGGGCGAGACCGTCTACCCCGCGGGGATCTATCCGGCGGTGCGGGTGATCCTGGGCCGGGGGGCCGGCCACAACTTCTGGTGCGTCCTCTTCCCGGGGCTCTGCTGGATGGGCGATCCCGGCTCCGCCGCGGAAGACGGTGGGCACGCCGGCGAGGACGCCCCCGCGGCCTCCTGGGCGGCCATGGATCCGGGCGAAAGCGAGGGTGGGGTCGTCGCGGCGGCGCCCTCCGGCAACGGCGCCACCGCCCCGGCATCCCCCGGCGGGCAGGGCAGCACCGCCTGGCAGCAGGGCGGGGCCGCGCCCCGCTGGTTCCTCCTGGACTGGTGGCACGCCAGCCTGGGCCGGTGGTGGGCGTCCCTGGGGTGGGCCCAGCGGGCCGCCGCCGCCCACTAGGACCGTCCTCGGCGGGCAGGGTCCGCCCTCGCAGAACCCTCCCGCGCAGGCCCCCCCACCGCCCTCTCCCGCCTCACCGCGACGGCCGCCGCTGCCCCGGCCGGACGCCCTCCTGCCATTGCCAATGGTCCTGAAGGCCCCGCGGGAACCCCGCCGTGACCGAGGACCCCGCCAGGAACCCCCGGCGCCGGGACACGGGCCGCCGTCCCGGCATACCCTGGTGGCGGACGGCATGAGCTGCGGAGGTGACGCCGGTGCTGAAGACCTCCGACCTGCGAACCCGGGACGTGATCAACATCGTCGACGGGCGCCGCCTGGGCTGGGTCGGCGACGTGGAGATCGACCTGCAGACCGGGCGGATCCAGGCCATCGTGGTGCCCGGCCCGGCCCGGTGGTTCGGCCTCTTCGGGCGCGACCGGGACTACGTGATCCCGTGGGAACAGATCGTCCGCTTCGGCCAGGACGTGATCCTGGTCAACGTGCCGGGCTTCGTCGACATGGAAGGGGCGGCGGGGGCGGGCCGCGAAGGGATGGAGACGAAGGCCGGCTGATCCCAGGCCGGCGGATCCCGGGCCGGGGAGGGTCTGGCGTGGCGTCCGAACCAGCGCGGGCCGGTGCGGTGCTCCGGCAGGTGACGGCGCCCGGCGGGGTGGTGTGGCTGGTCCCACCGGAGGCGCCGCCGTGGCTCTTCCTCGCCTTCACCACCCGCCGCGGGGGCGTCAGCCAGGGGCCCTGGGCCGAGCTGAACCTGGGCCGTTCCACCGGGGACGAACCGGCCCGGGTCGAGGCGAACCGGCAGCGGGTCCTGGCGGCGGCCGGCTCCGGCTGGAGCTGGGCCGCCATGCCGCGGATGGTGCACGGCGCCGCGGTGGCGGACGTCCGGGCCGACCGGCCCTGGACGCCGGAGGAGGTGCCCGAGGCCGACGGGCTGGTGACCACCGATCCCGGCGTCCTGCTCTGGGCGACCTTCGCCGACTGCGTGCCCGTTTTCCTCTGGGGCGAGGGGCCGGACGGGACCCGGCGCGGGGTCGCCCTGGCCCATGCCGGCTGGCGCGGCACCCTGGCAGGCGTGGCCCCGGCTGCGGCCCGCCGCCTGGCGGGGGCCCTGGACGCCGGGACGGACCGGCTGCATGCCCTGATCGGCCCCTCCATCGGTCCCTGCTGCTTCGAAGTGGACGAGCCGGTGCTGGAACGGCTGCACCGGCGCCTGCCCTGGGCCGGCGACGTCCTGAGCCCGTCGCCCCGCGGTCCCCGGCACCGGCACTGGGATCTGTGGGAGACCAATCGCCGGCTGCTGATCGAAGCCGGCCTGAAGCCCCATCACATCGCCGTGGCGGGCCTTTGCACCGCTTGCGATACGGCGACCTTCTTCTCCCACCGCGCCAGCGGCGGCCGGACCGGCCGGATGGCCGGCCTCATCGGCATCCGGCCGGGCGCCTGACCCGCCCGGCCAGGCCGCCTGCGGGCGCGCCGTTCCGCGCCGGTTCGTCGAAACCTGCAGGAGAGACGGCTTTCCGTATGGAATCGCCCTGCTACACTGGTAGGGCCGGCGGTCATCGCCTTGTCCAGATCACCGTCCGGGCCGCCGGCGCCTCCGGGGAGCGACGACGTCCATGACCGTTGCCGAGCGCGTCGCCGCGGTCCGGGAGCGGATCGCCGCGGCGGCGGAGCGGGTGGGGCGGGACCCCGCCGAGATCACCCTGGTGGCCGTGAGCAAGTCGGTGCCGGTGGCGGCCATGCGGGAGGCGTACGCTGCCGGCGTGCGCCACTTCGGGGAGAACCGGGCCCAGGAGGCCCGGGACAAGTTCCCCGCCTTCGGCGACGACGTCCACTGGCACTTCGTGGGCCGGCTGCAGACCAACAAGGTCAAGTACATCGCCCGCCACTGCCATCTGCTCCACTCCCTGGACCGGCTGGCCCTGGCCCAGGAGGTGGACCGGCGGGCGGGCCGTTGCGGCCGGGTCCTCCCCTGCCTGGTGGAGGTCAACGTGGCCGGCGAGGCGACCAAGGCGGGCCTGCCCCCGGAGAAGGTGGTCCCCTTCCTGCACCAGGTGGCGGGGCTCGGGGGCCTCCAGGTGGTGGGGCTCATGACCGTGGCGCCCCGTGTCGATCACCCGGATGAGGCGCGGCCCGTCTTCCGGCGGCTGCGCCAGCTGGCCGAGGAGGCCGCCCGGCAGTGCCGGGGCCTGCCGGGCATCGCGCTGCGCCACCTGTCCATGGGGATGACCGACGACTTCGAGGTGGCGGTGGAAGAGGGTGCGACCATCGTGCGCATCGGCCGGGCCATCTTCGGCGAGCGAGGATGAGGAGGAATGCCCATGGGGTGGATGGACCGGCTGCTGTCCCTGATCGGCTTCGAGGTGGAGGAAGAAGTGGTCGAAGGGCCGGCCGGAGAGGATCCCCAGGCGGGATCGCCCGCACCGCGCCGGCGGGAGGGCCGTTCCCCGCGGGAGCGGGGGGAGGGTGGCCCGGGGCCGCGGCCGGGCCAGCTGGTTCCCCTGGCGCCCGGCACCCGGTCCCAGCGGGTCGTCATCGCCCGTCCCCGCTCCTTCGACGAGGTCCAGGAGATCGCCGAGCACCTGAAGAACCGGCGCCCCCTGATCCTCAACCTCGAGGACACCGACAAGGAGACGGCCCAGCGCATCCTCAACTTCCTGAGCGGGACGATCTACGCCCTGAACGGGGAGATGCACCGCATCGCCAACGGGGTCGTGTTCTTCGCCCCGCAGAACGTGGAAACCCTGGTCGACCGGCCGGACTTCCTCTCCCGGGAATGACGGCCGGGACCGCCGCGGTGCGGGGGGCGAGGGGGAAGCGGGTAGGAGGGTGAGCGTTGACCGACCTCTTGGTCAGGTTCCTGGTGCAGTTGATCCACGGGCTGGCGACGGCCTTCTTCTGGCTCCTGCTGATCCGGGTCATCATGTCGTGGTTCATCCAGGGTAACTACAACCGGACCTTTCACGATATCTACCGTGTACTGGTCCAACTGACGGAGCCGGTCCTGGCGCCCATCCGGCGGGTGATGCCCGCCACCGGGCCCCTGGACCTCTCGCCCCTGGTCGCCCTGCTCCTGGTGCAGCTGGTGGAACGGCTGCTGGTGCGCTTGCTGTTGCTGCTGGCGTGACGAAGACGCTGGCGTGGGGACGGTGTCGGACGGCGGAGGGACCGTGTCGTGACGGTGGCTCCGGCGGCGGGCCGGGCGCGGTGGTGGGGAGCCGCGGCGGCGCCGCGGTGGGGCCGATCCCCGGGAGGTGGCATGGATGGCGCTGACGCCCCTGGACATCCACAACAAGCAGTTTTCCCGCTCCTTCCGCGGCTACAACGAGACCCAGGTGGACGAGTTCCTCGAGCAGGTGGGCCGCGAGTACGACCAGGTCCTGCGGGACAACGCCGCCCTGCGCGAGCAGGTGGAGGCGCTGACCGCCAAGCTCGAGCAATACCGGCGGCTGGAGGATACCCTGAACTCCACCCTGGTGGTCGCCCAGGAGACGGCGGAGGAGGTCAAGGCCAGCGCCCAGAAGCAAGCCGAGCTCTTGATCAACCAGGCGCGGCTGGAGGCCGAGCAGATCGTCCAGGCAGCCCGGGCCAAGGCGGAGGAGATGGAGCGGCGCTACCAGGAGCTCCTGGGTAGCATGAAGGCCGCCCGGGCCCGGATGCGGGCGATGCTGATGGCCCACCTCCAGCTGCTGGATGAGGAGGAACCGGCGGACGAGGGCGACGGCGAGGCCGGGAACTCGCCCGCCCTGGGGGCGGGCGACCGGAGTGCCCTCCAGCGGGATCCGGCGGACGAACCGGCCGCCCGGGCCGGCGAGCCCAAGGCCTCCGCCCGTCCCGGTGCCGGGGAGGCCGGTGGCGCCCTCGGGCCGCTGGCGGCCCCCTCCCCGGCCTCCTGGAGCGGGGTCCGGGAGGTGGCGGCAGGCCGCGACGGGCCGGCCAGCCGGTAGGCCGGCGGCCGCGGGGCGGAGGACGGGGGCGGCGCTGCGCCTTGACGGCCCGCCCCTGGGCCTCTACAATGTGCCATAATCCGACAGGGCGGGAGCCGCGGGCCGCGAGGCCGCCCCGCCCGGCGAGCGAAGCTGGCGATGACGGGGCCAGTAGGGCCGGCGGGCCAGCCGGCTGCAGAGAGCCCGGGCCACCGGCTGCAAGCCCGGGCGCCGGGCGCCGCCCGAAGATCCCCCCGGAGCCGCCCA
>DATCLH010000240.1:0-5899 GCA_036564035.1 Thermaerobacter sp. | reverse complement strand
CGGCGGGGCCGTGCCCTCCACCAGCAGGTGGGCGAGCCCCGCAAACCAGGCCAGGATCAGGCCCGTTGCGCTCAGGCGCAGGACCCAGCGGCCCACGGGGCCGCGTTCCTCCGGCGCCAGGGTGAACATGCTGAGCAGCTTGTAGGCGACCCCCATGGCGGTCACGGTGAACCAGCCGCCGATCCCCGCCGCCATGTGCAGCGGGAGGCCCCGGCCCAGCAGTTGGGCCATCAGGGATCGCGGCAGGCGTCCGGCGGCCTCGGGGAAGGCCAGGAGCAGGGCCAGGGTGACCCCCAGGGCGCCGGTCAGGAGCAGGAAGACCAGGCCGGCGGCGACGAAACGGGCCGGCAGCACCAGCGGCCGCGCCCGCCAGAGGCCGATGGCCAGGTTGACCGCCGCCGTGGCGAAACCGGCCAGGACCAGGGTGCCTCCCGCGGGGAGGGCCGCGGCCAGGGGCCCATTGCTGCCGCCCGGCCCGCCCGCGGCACCGGCCAGGGCGGTGGCCAGGGGCCCGCCGGCCAGCGCGAGGAACCCGGTCACCATGCCCACAAGCCCGGTGACGATCAGCCCCAGGGCCCAGGCGGCCGCCGTGTCGCTGGCCAGGGAGCGCTCGGTGATGACCGGCACGAATTGCTGCAGGGCGCCGAGGATGAGCAAGCTCAGCCAGCCGATGGTCAGGAGGTGGACCACGGCCAGGGTGGTGGGGCCGGCGACGACCCGCACCGGATCGGCCCACCCCACGGCCAGGATGGCCTGAGCCGCCGCGAAGGAGATCAGGGCGGCCGTGAAGTAGGCCAGGGTCCAACGGGAGACGCGCACGCCCATCGGGAATGCCTCCCCTCGCGGCGCCGTTGTGGCGCGACCTCGCCTCTAGGGTAGGCGACGGCGGCGCCGGCCGGCGGTGACGGCCGTCACAGGGAGGGGCGTCAATCCCCGGCGGGGTCCCCGGTGGGGCCGGGGTCGTCGTCCAGCGGTCCCCAGCGCAGGGCGTCCAGTTCCTCCACGGTGCCGTCGTCCCAGCGGACGACGACCACCGGCATCAGGCAAGCGGGGTTGGTGCGGACGGCCAGCACCAGGCCGCGCCGGTTGGGGTCGTCGGGGTGGGCGACCCGTTGACCCGGCCGGATCGTCACGGGCAGGACCTCCTTTCATGACCGCCGCCCGCTGGGCTCCGCCTGGCTGGGCCCGCCGGCGATGGCCCCCTGGGCGCGGGCGGCACCGGCCGTCATCGGCGGCGCCCGGCCGTATAAGGTTTGGTAGCGGGCCGGGGCGACCCGTTGGGACCGCTTCGTGCCCGGGGTCGCCGGCGCTGCGCGGTGTTGCCCGGACCGCGGGCTGTTGCCCGGGGGCGGGTGCTGGAGCCCACGGGTCCCACCGCGCAGGCCTTGGTGACGAGCGCCCGGCCGTGTTACCCGAGGCGCGGGTGCAGGGCTCTACCGGTTCCTTCCGGTTCCTTGTCGCCCCCGGACCCTGTTTGCCGGCGGGGTCCCGTCCCCCTGCCGGCCGGCACGAGGGAGGCGGCCGGCGGGACCCATCCCGGGTCCGGCCAGGCCGGGTTGGCGCGGGTTGCGGCCGGTCGGGCCCGGTCAACCGGCCGGCCCACCGGCCTGTCGCGTGGCGGGCGGAGCCGCGGCCGCCGCACCGCCGGGGGAGGACGTCCGTCGAGGATGGCCGCCAGGGGGGATGACCCGTGAGCTGGATCGGCCGCATGATGGGCCATGCGGGCGAGGCGGACCTGGAGCGCGTCCAGCGGGAGTACCAGATCCTGCTGGCCGAAGGCGAGCGGATCGAGGCGGCGTACCAGGTGATCCGGGATCTCTTCCTATTCACCAACAAGCGGCTCATCCTGGTCGACAAGCAGGGGCTGACGGGCAAGAAGGTGGAGTACCTCTCCATCCCGTACCGGAGCATCAACCGGTTTGCGGTGGAGACGGCGGGCCACCTGGACCTGGAGGCGGAGCTGAAGATCTGGCTGGCCGGAAGCCGCGAGCCGCTGGTCAAGACCTTCCACCGCGATCTGGACATCTACTACGTGCAGCGCCTGCTGGCGACCTACGTGCTCCGCTGAGCCGCGGTGCGCCGGGCGCGGCAGGCCCCGGTTCCGGCACGGCCACCCTCCACCCGCGGCGCGGCGTACGAACAGCTATGGGCATGGGGGGATGCGTATGCAGGCGAGGGGACCGGAAGGGGGGCCCGCCGGGCTGACCGCCCGGGCGGTGCCCTCCGCCCAAGGGACGGCGGCCGGCTCCGGTGCGGCCGCGGCGGCCCTGCCCGCCGCAGGCGCCGGGCGGCCCCAGGACGAAAGGCCGGCCGGCGCCCAGCCGGGTTCGTCCGGGTGGACGCCGGTGTCGGAGATCCCGGCCGTGGTGGCCCGCGCCCGGGCGGCCTTCCCCGCCTGGGCCCAGCTGCCGGTGCGGGAGCGGGCCGCCTGCGTGGCGCGGCTGCGGCGGTACATCGTGCGCCACCGGGACGAACTGGCCCGGGTGATCAGCACCGGGACGGGCAAGCCGCTGGTGGAGGCCCTGACCCACGACCTGCTCACCACGGCCGACGCCCTCAAGTCGGCGGAGAAGCTGGCGCCGCGGGTGCTGCGCCGCCAGCGCCAGCCCATGTCGCTGCTGTTGTTCGGCAAGGTGCCCTACGTCGAGCGGAAGCCCTACGGCTGCGTGCTGGTGGTCGCCCCCTGGAACTATCCCTTCAACCTGGCGGTCGTCCCGGCGGCGACGGCCCTGCTGGCCGGGAACACGGTGATCCTGAAGCCCTCGGAGGTGACCCCCGAGGTCAGCCGGGCCATCGAGGAGGCCTTCTTCATGGCCGGCTTCCCGCCGGGGGTGATCCAGGTCGTCCACGGCGGGCCGGAGGTGGGCCAGGCCCTCCTGGACGAGGGGCCCGATTTCATCTTCTTCACCGGCAGCACCGCCACGGGCCGGCGCATCGCCACGGCCGCCGCCCAGCGCCTGACCCCCAGCGTCCTGGAGTTGGGCGGCAAGGACCCGATGATCGTCTTCCCTGACGCGGACCTGCGCCGGGCGGCCCAGGCGGCGGTCTGGGGCTCGCTGGCCAACTGCGGGCAGACCTGCATCGGCGTGGAGCGGATCTACGTCCATGCCGCGGTGAAGGACCGGTTCCTCCAGCTGGTCCTGGACGAACTGGCCCGCCTGCGCCGGGCCGAGCCCGAGGGGGTGGGGGACGATCCCGCCCGGGTGGCGATGGACCCCGACCTGGACCTGGGCCTGATGACCACGCCGCGCCAGGTGCAGATCGTCCGGGAGCACGTGCAGGACGCCCTGGCCCGGGGCGCCCGGGCCCTGACGCCCGTGCCCGCCTTCGAGGGCCGGTTCGTCCCGCCCATCGTGCTGGTCGACGTGGACCCCGACGCCCGGGTCATGCGGGAGGAGACCTTCGGGCCGGTCATCGCGGTGGCCGAATTCCGCTCGCCCGACGAGGCGCTGCGGCTGGCCAACGACTCGCCCTTCGGCCTGGGGGCCAGCGTCTGGACCCGCAACGGCCGGCTGGCGCGGGAGATGGCCTCCCGGCTGCAAGCCGGCGGCGTGTGCATCAACGACGTGATCATCCACTTCGCCCATCCCGCCCTGCCCTTCGGCGGGGTGAAGGAGAGCGGATGGGGGGCCTACCACGGCCGGGCCGGGCTGGAGGCCTTCACCTATCCCTCGGCCGTGCTGGTGGAACCCGGCTGGCTGCCGGGCAAGCTGGTCTCCCGGCTGCTCTGGTACCCGTACCGGCGCAAGTACAAGCTCTTCTCGTGGCTCATGCGGATCTTCTGCGGATGAACCGGCCGGGGCCGGGCGGCCGGCGCGGCCTGCGCGATCGGCCGGGCGGCACGGCGGAGCAGCTGGGCGGCCGGCGCGGCCTGGGAGATCGGCCGGCCGCTCAACCGGCCTCCCACCAGTCGCGGATCTCCGGCGGCAGCGCCGCCGCCACCTGCTGGGCGGTGGCGGGGTCCAGGTGGTGTTTGAGGGCCCCGAAGACCGCTTGCATGCGGGTGGCGGCGTCGTCGTCCATGTAGGCGGCCACCAGGTCGAGGCCGCCCACGGTCTGGTCGTAACCGTACTCGGTGTCCATCCGGTTGACCAGCCGGCCGACGAACACCTCCCGGTCGATCAACGGGTCGGGCTGCTGGGGGGCCCGGCCCAGTTCGGCGGCCAGCTCGGGCGGCAGGGCGCGGGCCAGGGCGCGGGCGCCCTCCTGCCCGAGGACCTCCGCCAGGCTCTGCAACGTCATGCGGGTGACCGTCGCCGCCTCGTCCAGGGAGCCCAGGCGGCCCCGCTGCTGCACGTCGCGGTAGATGGCCTCGGCCTCGCCGGGCACGGCCATGACCTCCTTCCCTTGAAACGCAGGCCTGCAAACGCAGGTCTGCGGGTCAGACGAAGGCCTGCTTGAGCCGTTCCAGCCCCTCGGCGCCCAGTTCGTCCAGGGGCCGCTCGACGATGGGCGGGCGGCCGGCCAGGCCGGGCACCCGCTCCTCATAGGGCTCGGACTTGTCGTTGCGCCAGAGGATCCCGATGGGGATCCGGTCGCCCCACTCGTTGCACTTGGCCCACGCGGCTTCGGGGTCCGTGGGGTCGTGGCCCTCCTCGTCCACCGAGTAGGCCCGCTCGGCGTACCAGTCGTAGGTGTTCAGCTTGTTGAAGGTGACGCAGGGCTGGAGCACGTCGACCAGGGCGTAGCCGCGGTGGCGGATGGCGGCGGCGATGATGTCCGCCAGCTGGTTGGGCTGCCCTGCGAAGCCGCGGGCGATGAAGCTGGCCCCGGCGGCAAAGGCCACCCGCGTCGGCAGCACCGGGTCCTCGGGGGCGCCCGTGGGCGAGGTGGTCGTCTTGAAGCCCCGGTGGCTGGTGGGCGAGTACTGGCCCTTGGTGAGGGCGTAGATCTGGTTGTTCTCGACGATGTCCACCAGGTCCACGTTGCGGCGCATGGTGTGCAGCCAGTGGTTGCCGCCGATGCCGTAGCCGTCGCCGTCCCCGTGGACCACGATGACGTGGAGCTTGGGGTTGGCCAGCTTGATGCCCGTGGCCACCGCCAGCGGCCGGCCGTGGATCGTCATGAAGCCGTTGGCGTTGATGTAGTCGGGCAGCTTGGAGCCGCAGCCGATGCCGGAGACGATCATCACCTCGTGGGGCCAGATCTCCAGGTCGACCAGTGCCTTCTTGATGGCCGTGAGGATGCCGAAGTCCCCGCAGCCGGGGCACCAGGTGGGCCGGTGGTCGCTGGCGTAGGCCTTGACGGAGAGCTTCTCCGCCCGGTCCGCCACGGCCGCGCGGGCCGCCGTGCGGCCGCCGCCGGCCGCCGGCCGGGCACCGCCCAGGCCGGCGCCGGTGCCCCCGGCCTCCCCGCCGCGGAAGGCACGGGCCGGCACCGCCTCGCCGTTCACCTGGACGGTGGCGGCGCCGTCCCGGCCGGTGCCCTGGTCCGGGTCGACCCGCTGGGTCTTGCCCATCCCGGCCCCATGGGGCGAGGCGGGTCGCTTCACGGCGCCGTGGAAGTCGTTCTGGGCCGGGCCCGTGGCGCCGGCCCGGGGGCGGTTGTCCTCAGGCATGGACGGGCACCTCCCCTTCGATTTGGGTCAGGATCTCCTGGGGCGCGATGGGCCGCCCGTCGAACTTGTTCACCGTGGCGTGGACCTCGAAGCCCGTCATCATCCGCAGCAAGCGGGCGAACTGGCTCGTGTAGTTCTGCTCGACCGCCACGGCCCGGCGGATCTTGGGCAGCTCGGCCAGGGTCTGCTCCACCGGGAAGGGCCAGAGATCGCTGAAGTGCAGGAGGTTGAGGCGGGCCCCCTCGCCCTTGTCGCGGTTGAACAGGTCCACCGCCTCCCGGCACGGCCCGTAGGTGGAACCCCAGCAGATCAGGGTCAGGTCGGCGTCGTCCGGACCGTACC
>DATCLH010000239.1:0-7400 GCA_036564035.1 Thermaerobacter sp. | reverse complement strand
AAGGATGGGCGGGGAAGGATGCTATGATGAAGGTGCCCTGGCGGGAGGTGAGCGGGGTGGCCCTTTCCCACGACGTCCGGCTCGAACCCGGCGAGATCCGCATCGAACCCATGACGCCGGGCGATCTGCCCCTGGTGCTGGCCATCGAGCGCCGCTCCTTCCCCACTCCCTGGTCGGAGCGGGCCTTCACCAGCGAGCTGCGGGACAACCTGTACGCCGACTACATCGTGGCGCGCCACGGCGACCGGCTGGTGGGCTACGCCGGCATGTGGTGCATCCTGGACGAGGCCCACGTGACCACCATCGCCGTCGATCCGGAGTTCCGCGGCCGCGGCGTGGGCAACCGCCTGCTGACCGCCCTGGAGGAACGGGCCCTGCGCTACGGCTGCCGCCGCATGACCCTGGAGGTCCGGGTCAGCAACCACGTGGCCCAGCGCCTCTACCTGCGCCACGGCTTCCGCCCCTGCGGGATCCGGCGGGGCTACTACGTCGACAACGGCGAGGACGCCATCATCATGTGGCGGGATCGCCTGGACCCGCCGGGGCCCGTGGCGGCGGAGGAACCCGGCCCGGCCGCCGCCCCTCAAGGTGCGGCCGGCACCTCGGGGGGCGGCGCAGGGATGCCGGCCGCGGCCGGTTCGCCCGGCGACGCCAGCGGCCCGGCGACTTCCGGGGAGGGCGACGGCTTCCGCCGTCCGGATGCCGGCCGGAGGGGGAGCGAGCCGGCGTGAGCCGTCCCCACCTGACCCTGGGCATCGAGACCAGCTGCGACGAGACCAGCTTCGCCGTGGTGGCCGACGGCCGGCGGATCCTGGCCAACGTCATCCTCAGCCAGACGGGCGAGCACGGCCGCTACGGGGGCGTGGTGCCCGAGCTGGCCTCCCGGCGCCACGTGACCAACGCCGTGCCGCTGCTGCGCGCCGCCCTGGGCGAAGCCGGAATCGAGTTGGCGGCCGTCGACCTGGTTGCCGTCACCCGGGGGCCGGGCCTGGTGGGCGCCCTGCTGGTGGGCGTGTCCCTGGCCAAGGCCCTGGCCTGGGCCCTGGACAAGCCGCTGGTGGGCGTCCACCACCTGGCCGGTCACATCTTCGCCAACTTCCTGGCCGGGCCGGGGCCGGAGCGGCCGGCGGAGCCCCGCCTGCCGGCGGTGGCGCTGGTGGTCTCCGGCGGCCACACGGACCTGTTCCACCTGCGGGAGGGGGGCCGGCTGGAGTGGCTGGGGGGCACCCGGGACGACGCCGCCGGCGAGGCCTTCGACAAGGTGGCCCGGGAGCTGGGTCTGGGCTATCCCGGCGGGCCGGTGATCGACCGGCTGGCGGCCCAGGGCGATCCCCAGGCCTTCGCCTTCCCCCGGGCCATGCTGGATGACGACACCCTGGACTTCAGCTTCAGCGGCCTGAAGACCGCCGTCCTGTACGAGCTGGAGCGCCGCGGCTGGCGGGACCCGGCGCGGCAGGCGGAACTGGAGGCCCACCTGCCCGATCTGGCCGCCTCCTTCCAGCAGGCCGTGGTCGACGTGCTGGTGGCCAAGACCCTGCGGGCCGCCCGCCAGGTGGGCGCCCGGCAGATCTACCTGGCCGGCGGGGTGGCCGCCAACCGCCGCCTGCGCCGGGATCTGGAGGCGGCGGCCGCCGCCGAGGGGATCGGCCTCGCCTGCCCGCCGCCCGTGCTCTGCACCGACAACGGGGCGATGATCGCCGCCGCCGGCTACGCGGCCTGGACGCGGGGCCGGCGGGACGGCCTGGACCTGGACGTCGATCCCGATCCACCCCTGGACGAATGGTTTTAGCGTGGTTTTAGCGAGCGCCGGCGAGCTGGGCTGCGCGAGGGCGCGGCCTGGGCCGGCCGGGCGCCAGCCCGAAGGCGCCGGCCCGAAGGCGCCGGCCGGGCCGCAAGGGGGAGGGATGGCCGAGGTGGCGGTCGCGGACGGGCAGGGGCGGCCCCAAGAAGCCCAGGGGGCGCCGGGCCGCCGGTGGGCCCAAGGGATGCCAGGCTCCCCAGCCTCCCCAGACACCCCGGGGGTGCCAGGCGCCCGGGGGTCCCATGGCCCGCAGGACGCCCTGGGGCATTCGGCGGGCCATCCGGCCGGCCGCCCGGGCGGCGAGCTGACCTGGTCCCAGGCCCTGGCCGCGGCCGGCCGGGCCAGCCGGGCGGCCGGCGGGGCCGGTTCGTCCGGCGAGGCGGCCGGGGGGCTGGGGGTGCCCCGCCAGAAGCGGCTGCAGCGGCGGCCGGTGCCGCCGGGCCGCAACTCCCTCCACTACTGGCGCGAGGCCAAGAGCTTGCCGCGGGTGGCCTGGAACTTCGTCATCATCTCCCTGTGCCGGGTGTTGCCCTGGTTCGGCCTGAAGAACTTCCTCTACCGGCGGCTGGGCATGCGGGTGGGCCGGGATGTGGCCTTCGGCCTGATGGCCATGGTCGACGTCTTCTGGCCCGAGCTCATCCAGGTGGGCGACAACAGCATCATCGGCTACAACACCGTCCTGCTGGCCCACGAGTTCCTCATCGACGAGTACCGCACGGGCCCGGTGATCATCGGGCGCAACGTGATGATCGGCGCCAACTGCACGATCCTGCCCGGGGTGGTGATCGGCGACGGGGCCGTCGTCTCCGCCCACTCCCTGGTGAACGCCGACGTGCCGCCGGGGGCCGTGGTGGGGGGCGTGCCGGCGCGGCCCCTGCGCAGCCGGGCGTGAGGGACCTTGCGCCGGGCGGCCCCGCCGGCATCGGGCGTGCGCGGGGGCGTGGGGACCGGGCGGTTCCACCGGCATCGGGGGTGCGAATGTTTTCCAGCCCGGGGCACCAAGCTAGCCCTGGGGAGCCGGGCAGCACCCTGCGGGGGAGCCGGGCCGCGCCCCTGCGGGGAGCCGGAAGGCAGCCCCTAGGGGGAGACGGACGCAAGCCCCCTGGGCCCCAGGCTCCGTGACACCGGCGCGCGCTGCGGCATACATCGTGAAATGCCCCGGCCGGCGGAGGAACCGGCGCGCCCGTGGCTGGTGGATCTTTCGTCCGGCCGCCGGGGCCGGGTGGACAAGGGAACGGGCGGGGCGATGCGAATTCATGGGGGCATAGATGCAGGGAAGGTGGAACGGGCGATGGAGGAACCGGGGTACGCGCCCCCCGTCGACTGGTCGGGCAAGCGAGTTCACTTCATCGGCATCGGCGGCTACGGGATGAGCGGCCTGGCGCGGGTGCTCCTGGCGCGGGGGGCCCGGGTCAGCGGGTCGGACGTCAAGCCCTCCGACCGGACCCGCTGGCTCGCCGAGCACGGGGCGGAGGTCCACATCGGCCATGACGCCCGCCACGTGGCCGGGGCGGAGCTGGTGGTCTACAACACCGACGTGCCGGCCGACAACGTGGAGCTGGTGGCGGCCCGGGAGGCGGGCATCCCCGTCTGGCACCGCTCCCAGGTGCTGGCCGACCTCCTCAACCACCGGCAGGGCGTGGCGGTGACGGGCACCCACGGCAAGACGACGACCACGGCGATGACGGGGCTGGTGCTGGTGGCCGGCGGCTTCGACCCCACGGTGCTGGTGGGGGGGGAGGTGCCGGAGTTCGGCACCGCCACGGCGCGCCTGGGCGACGGCCCCTGGGTGGTGGCGGAGGCCTGCGAGAGCGACGGGACCTTCCTGCGCTACTTCCCGCAGATCGCCGTCGTGACCAACGTGGAGCCGGAGCACCTGGACCATTACGACGGAGACTTCGACCGGCTGCTGGCGGCCTTCCGCCGCTTCCTCGACAACGTCCGGCCCGGCGGCCTGGTGGTGGCCTGCGGCGACCACCCGGTGGTCCGGCGCCTCCTGGCCGACCTGCCGGCCCGGGTGCGGGTCGTGCGCTACGGCACCGAGGCGGAGGACTGCGACCTGCGGGCCCGGGACGTGCAGGCGGGACCGGAGGCCACCCGCTTCACCGTCTGGCAGGGCGCCCGGCCCCTGGGCGAGGTGTCCCTCGCCGTGCCGGGCGAGCACAACGTGTTGAACGCCCTGGCCGCCCTGGCGGTGGGCCTGGAGGTCGGCGTGCCCTTCGACGCGGCGGCCCAGGCGCTGGCCGGCTTCCACGGCGCCAAGCGGCGCTTCCAGGTGATCTACGACCGGGACGGCATCCTGGTGGTCGACGACTACGCCCACCACCCGACGGAGATCCGGGCCACCCTGCGGGCGGCGCGCCAGCGGCGGGGCGCCGGCGGCCGGGTGATCGCCGTCTTCCAGCCCCAGCGCTACTCCCGGACCCGCCTCCTGATGGACGACTTCGCCCGGGCCTTCGGCGACGCCGACCAGGTGATCCTGACGGAGATCTACGCGCCGCCGGGCGAGCGGCCCATTCCCGGCGTCTCCAGCGCCGTCCTGGCCGAGCGCATCGCCCGCCAGGAGGGCCGGCCGGTCGAGCTGATCGGCAGCCGGGACGACCTGATCGAGCACCTCCTGGCGACGGTCCGGCCGGGCGACCTGGTCCTGACCATGGGGGCCGGCGACATCTGGACGGTGGCCCGCGACCTGGCCCAGCGGCTGCAGGCGGTGACGCCCGCCTGACGGGCGGGCCCGCCCCGGCCGCCGGTGCGGCCCGGGCGGCCCGCCGGCCGGTTCGTCCCGCCCTGCCGTCCCCCATTGCCAGGCCCTCCCCGCCGTGTTACCTATGGAACCAATAACCCGGGTGCGCCGGACGGCCGGGCGGCGCCGGTGCCCGGCCTGGCCGGAACCCCGGTGGGGAGGGGCGAGACGTGAGGGCCGAACCCATCGCGGCCGGTTCCACCGGCGACGGGCTCGCCGGAGGAACCGGCTCCGCGGCCGCCGGCAAGGCCGCCGGCAAGATCGTCACCGAGGGCCTGACCTTTGACGACGTGCTGATCATTCCCGCCGCTTCGGAAGTGCTTCCCCGCGACGTCGACGTCTCCACCCGCCTGACGCGGCAGCTGCGCATCCGCATCCCCCTGGTCTCCGCCGCCATGGACACGGTCACCGAGGCCCGCCTGGCCATCGCCCTGGCCCGGGAGGGCGGCATCGGGATCATCCACAAGAACATGCCCGCCGAGCAGCAGGCGGCGGAGGTCGACAAGGTCAAGCGGTCCGAGCACGGGGTCATCGTCGATCCCTTCTACCTGTCGCCCCAGCACCGGGTGCGGGATGCCCTGGAGCTCATGGCGCGCTACCATATCTCCGGGGTGCCCGTCGTCGGCGACGGCGGCGTGCTGGTGGGGATCATCACCAACCGGGACGTCCGCTTTGAGGAGAACCTGGACCGGCCCATCGCCGAGGTGATGACCCGGGACGGCCTGGTCACGGCGCCCGAGGGCACCACCCTGGCCCGGGCCAAGGAGATCATGCGGCAGCACAAGATCGAGAAGCTGCCGCTGGTCGACGGGGCCGGGCGCCTGCGCGGGCTCATCACCATCAAGGACATCGAGAAGGCGATCCGCTACCCCAACGCGGCTAAGGACGACAAGGGCCGGCTGCTAGTGGGGGCGGCGGTGGGCGTGGGGGCGTCCGGCCTGGAGCGGGCGGACGCCCTGGTGGAGGCCGGGGTCGACGTCCTGGTGGTCGACAGCGCCCACGGCCACTCCCGCAACGTGCTGGAGACGGTGCACGCCTTGAAGCGGCGCCATCCCCGGGTCCCGCTGATCGCCGGCAACGTGGTGACGGCCGAGGGGACGCGGGCCCTGATCGAGGCGGGGGCGGACGCCGTCAAGGTCGGGGTGGGGCCGGGCTCCATCTGCACGACCCGGGTGGTGACCGGCGCCGGGTTTCCCCAGCTCAGCGCCATCCTGGACTGCAGCCGGGAGGCGGACAAGTTCGACGTGCCCGTCATCGCCGACGGGGGCATCAAGTATTCGGGGGACATCGTCAAGGCCCTGGCCGCCGGCGCCAGCTCGGTCATGATCGGCAGCCTGTTCGCCGGCACCGAGGAGGCGCCGGGGGAGTTGGAGATCTTCCAGGGCCGCAGCTTCAAGGTCTATCGGGGCATGGGCTCCCTGGGTGCCATGCGGCAGGGGGGCGCGGACCGCTACTTCCAGGAGGGCGAGGCCAAGTTCGTGCCGGAGGGGGTCGAGGGGCGGGTGCCCTACCGGGGCCCCCTGGCCGAGACGGTCTTCCAGCTGGTGGGCGGCCTGCGGGCCGGGATGGGCTACGCCGGGGCGCCGGACATCGAGACCCTGCGGCGCCACGCCCGGTTCGTCCGCATCACCGGCGCCAGCCTGGTGGAGAGCCACCCCCACGACATCACGGTGACCAAGGAGCCCCCCAACTACTGGCTGGGCCGGTCCTGAGCTCCCTGGGCGGACGAACCGGCCCGGCGGCACAAGGTGGGACGCAGGGGTTGCAGGGAACCACGTCGGGCGAGGCGGGGGCGGGCCGGGCGGCCGTCGCCTACCTGCAGGGCTTGAGCCGGTTCGGCATGCGCCTGGGCCTGGAGCGGGTCCGGCGCCTGCTGGCCGGCCTCGGCCACCCGGAGGAGGGGCTCCCGCCCGTCTACCACATCACCGGGACCAACGGCAAGGGTTCCACGGCCAGCTTGATCGAGGCGATCCTCAGGGCCGCCGGCTACCGGACGGCCCTGTTCACGTCGCCCCACCTGGTCCACTACGAGGAGCGGTTCCTCTTCGACGGCCGGCCGGTGCCGGGGGTCGAACTGGCCGCCGCGGTGGACCGGGCCCGGCGGGCCGCCGCGGCCATGACCGAGCAGGGCGGCGAGCCGCCGACGGAGTTCGAGGTGGCGACGGCCGTCTTCTTCCTGCTGGTGCAGGCGCGGCGGCCCGACGCCGTGGTGCTGGAAGTGGGCCTGGGCGGCCGCTACGACGCCACCAACACCGTGCCCCAGCCGGCGGTGGCGGTGGTGACCAACGTGGCCCTGGACCACATGGACCGGCTGGGCCCCACGGTGGAAGCCATCGCCTATGACAAGGTGGGCATCGCCCGCCCGGGGGTGCCCCTGGTCACGGGGGCCCTCGACCCGGCCGCCCTGGCCGTCCTGCGGCGGGAGGCGGCCGCCCTGGGGGCACCGCTGTGGGAGGTGCGGCCGGCCGCGGAAGCGGGGAAGGACGCCGGGCCGCCGGGGATCGGGATCGCCCCCAGCGCCGCCGCGGCGGCCCCATCCGGTCCGGGTGCCCCCCTCGAGGCGGCGCCGGCGCCCGGCGGTGAGCCTCTCGGGACCGGGGTGCCGGCGGCCGTCGCCACCTACCGACTGCGGTCCACAGGACCCGGCGGCTCCCGCTGGGATTACCGCGGGCCGGCGGCGGGCGCCCGCTGGGACGACCTGCCGCTGGCCCTGGTTGGCCCCCACCAGGTGGCCAACGCGGCGGTGGCGGTGACGGCCCTGCTGGCCGCCGCGGCCAGCGGCCGGGGCCTTTTCGTGGACCGCCGGGCGGTGGAACGCGGCCTGGCCGCCGCCCGCTGGCCCGGCCGCATGGAGCG
>DATCLH010000238.1:0-2658 GCA_036564035.1 Thermaerobacter sp. | reverse complement strand
CGACTTTGAGGGCCACGGCATGGCCCGAGGCCAGGGCGCCGGCGTAGTACCCCTCGGCCCCCACCTTGCCGATCCAGGCGCCCCCGGTGGCCCGGATCACCTCGGTGTCGAACTGGCCGTCGCCGCGGATCATCGCCGGGTAGGCCACCAGGGCGCGGCGGATCCGCTCCAGCCCCGGCGCCAGGTGGGCCAGGCCGGGCGGCAGCAGGTCCGGGCGGCCCAGATAGCGGAACATCCGGGCCACCGCCACCAGCGGCAGGGCGAAGGTGACGACCCCGCACCCATCCACCGCCTCCCCCCAGCCCGGTCCCCCGGGTGCGAGGCCGGTCAGGGCCGCCACCAGGTCCCGCACCGCCTGCTGCACCGGGTGGTCGGGCCGGTGGTACCCCTCCACGGACCACCCGCGGTGGCGGGCCAGGGCCAGCATGCCGGCATGCTTGCCGGAACAGTTGCTGTGCAGCCGGGTCGGCTCCCCACCGCTCGCCGCCAGCGCCTGCCGGGCCACGGGGCTCGACAGGGGATGGGGGCCGCAAGCCAGATGGTCCGGCCCCAGGCCCAGCTTGGCCAGCATGGAGCGGGCCCGCTCCACGTGCGGAGGCTCCCCGGCGTGGGAGCCGCACATCAGGGCCACCTCCGCGTCGTCGAAGCCGAAGGCGTCGGCGGCGCCGGAGGCGACCACCGCCAGTGCCTGAAAGGGCTTGAGGGTCGAGCGCAGGAAGGTCACGTGCTCGGCATCGCCCAGGGCCGCGACGACGCGGCCCTGCTTGTCCACGACCACGGCGTGCCCGTAGTGGCGGCTCTCCACCCAGCCGCCCCGGGTCACCTCGACCAGCAGTTCCGGATCCATGCCATCGTCTCCAACGGGCGGCGCCGCCCGGCGCCCACCGCCCCGGCGACCGCCGCCCCAGGGTTCGTCCTCGTCGAATGCTGCACAGCGGAGTCGGCGTCAGATCTCCCGCAGCCCCAGGCTGATCTCCAGGGCCAGGTTGACCCGGCGCATGGCGCCCGCGTCCAGTCGCGCCACCCGCTCCAGCAGCCGCCGCTTGTCGATGGTGCGGATCTGCTCCAGCAGCACCACCGAGTCCTTCTCCAGGCCGTAGCTGCCCGCCGGCAGCTCCACGTGGGTGGGCAGCTTGGCCTTGTTGATCTGGGACGTGATGGCGGCCACGATGGTGGTCGGGCTGTAGCGGTTGCCCACGTCGTTCTGGACGACCAGCACGGGCCGGATGCCGCCCTGTTCCGATCCCACCACGGGACTCAGGTCGGCGAAGAAGATGTCGCCGCGGCGGACGTCCACGTCAACCGCCCTCCCCACCCCAATCCCAGCGCCGGGGCTCCAGTTCCCCGGGCAGCCACTCCTCGGCCAGCCGCTGGTTGAGGGGGCCCATCTCCTGATAACCGCGGCGCAAACCCTCTTCCGTCAAGGCGGGGCCTGCCGCCCCCGTCCCGCTGCCCGCCGGCGGGACCGAAGGCGGCGGGGCGGCGGCCGCCACCAGCGGCCACCCGTCCTCCCCGGCCGTCACCAGCCCCTTCCGCTCCCTGGCCCGCGCCGGCACCCGTCCGTCTTCCGCCACCGCCCATTCCTCCTCCCCGTTCCCGCTCCCCGGCCCCCGCTCCGGACGAACGGGCCGTCGGGCCGGTTCGTCCGGCCCGGCGCCTTGACGGTGCCGTCCCCGGCGGGCGGCTGCCCGGCGGCAATCCCCCGCACCGGTCCTGCGCCCCCGGCCTGTTCGCGCCTCAGAGCAGGTGGGACAGCGGCGCCTGCGCCACGGGACGGCCCCCGCGTAAGTAGATGCGGGGAACCCGCCGGCCGATGCCGGTGACCACCTCGTAACCGATGGTGTCCATCCACGCCGCCATCTCGTCGGCGGTGATCCGCTCGTCCCCCTGGCGGCCGATCAGCACCACCTCGTCGCCCACGGCCACGGGGCCGGCGTCGGTGACGTCGACCATCACCTGGTCCATGCAGACCCGGCCCACGATGGGCGCCCGCCGGCCGCCCACCAGCACCTGTCCCCGGTTGGACAGGGCGCGGCGCAGGCCGTCGGCGTACCCCACGGGCAGGGTGGCGATGCGGGACCGGCGCCGGGTGACGAAGGTGGCGCCGTAGCTGATCGGGGTGCCCGGCGGCACCTCCTTGACCAGGGCGACCCGGGTCTTCCAGGCCAGGGCCGGCTGCAGCCCGAAGGCGGCCACGGCCCCCGGGAAGGGCTCCAAGCCGTAGAGGGCGATGCCAGGCCGGACCAGGTCGTAGCGGGCCCCGGGCAGCCGCAACAGGGCAGCGCTGTTCGCCACGTGGCGCAGCCCCGGCCGCAGGCCCCGCCCCTCCAGGGCCTGGAGCACCCGGGCGAAGCGGCTCAGCTGGTCTTCGGTCAGGGCGGCCTCGGGGTCGTCGGCCGTGGCCAGGTGGGTGAAGATGCCAGCCACCTCGAGCCCGCCCAGGGCCATCAACCGGGCGATGGTCTCCACCAGGCGCGGCTGGTCCCACCGCAGGCCCAGGCGGCCCATGCCGGTGTCGATCTTGACGTGGACCCGCACCTTGCGGCCCTCGCGGCGGGCGGTCTCGGCCAGGGCCCGGGCCTCGTCCTCGCTGCTGATGGCCAGCTCCAGGTCGTAGCGCAGGGCCAGGCCGTACTGCCAGGGCGGCGTCCAGCCCAT
>DATCLH010000237.1:0-9855 GCA_036564035.1 Thermaerobacter sp. | reverse complement strand
CACCCGGCCCGCCCCCTGTCCTTGCCGCCCCGGGGGCGGTCTGCCGCCGCGGCGACGCGGTGTGGCAACGCCGCGGCCGGCGGGGTCCGGCGCGTCCCCGGGGTGCCGGCCAGGGGCCCGGGCGAAGGGGGTAAGCCGGGGCAGAGGGTTGGGCCAGGGCGGTGGGGCAACGAGCAGCCGCGGGCGAAAGACGGCGGAGGGCCAAAGAAAAGAGCACCGCGCCTGCGGTGCTCGCACCCCCTGCGCCTTCCCGGTCCCACCGGCCCGACGGGCGCCGCCTCGGCGGCCGGGCCCGCCGGCCTCAGCTGGCCGATGAGGCCGAGAAGTTCAGCTTCTTCCGCTCCTTGCCGTTGTAGACGCTGACCTCCACCATGGCGGTCAGCAGGTCGGCATAGGTGTACGACAGCCTGCGGTTCTGGTACTCCTCGTCCAGCTTGATGACGAACAGGTTGGGATAGGTCTTCTCCAGGGTGCCTTCCCGTTCGACGATGCGGCGGCGACCCTTGTTGGCGCGGATTCGGACCCGCTTGCCCACGTAGTTCTCCAGGTCCCGCCGGATCTCGGCCAGGACGTTCCGCGACTCGCCCACAGGAACACCCCTTTTGCCCCGCAAGCTCAAGGCCATTATACCCCAGAATTCCCGGCGAGTCAAAAGCGGTAGTCTACCAGAGGGCTTTTTCGAGTGTCAAGCGAGAATTGTCGGGAGCGATGCCGCGGCCTGCGGCCGGCGCCCACCGTGGCGCCCCCGTCCCGCGGCGGGGCCGTGGCGCCTGGCCGCCATTCACCCCGCCATGAACCGGTCGTGCCGCGCCCGTCCGGCGGCGCGGCACGACCCCTGGCATCCGCGGTCACTTGGTGTAACGATCGGCCACGGAGGAGGCGGCGTAGGACTCGGGCTTGATCTTGGCGTCGAAGCCGCTGCCGACGACCATGCCGACGATCTCCCGGATCAGGTCCCGCGTCTCCCCCTGGACGCCCACATCCAGGTGGATCTCCACGTTCGGCAGCCGGCCGCCCATGGCCGCCAGCCGCTCGGCCAGGCGGGTGGCCAGCGACAGGCTCAGGCTCGCCTCGTAGAAGATCTTCTGCCGCAGGCTGGTGATCTTCCGCTGCTTGCGCGCCTGGTAGAAGTACCGGGCGCCCTTCCCCAGCCGGTGGATGACGACGGCCGTGACGAACTGGGTCTGCTGCCGGACCTGCGAATCGGTGCCGACGATCAGCTTGTACTGGGCCTCGGGTTCGGCACGGATGTAGTCCAGGATCTCGGCGCAGAGGCCGTCGAAGGAGAGGGCACCGCGGGTTGGACTGATGAAGGGTGTCTGCACGGCCATTCCCCCCGGCCGCAGGCCCGTAGCGCAGCCTTGTCGCACCCCGGCAAGGACGCCCGCCGAATCCTTCGCCATTCATTATATCCAACTATGCGCCACCGTCGGGCCCCGGCCGCCCCGCCGGGCCGAACAACTGATTGGTCAGCCGCGCAAACCCTTCCAGATCCACCTCTTCCGGCCGGGCGTCGGGGTCGAGGCCGGCCGCCCGGCAGGCCGCCTCCGCCTGCCGCCGGTCCACCGCCGGGTGGGCCGACAGGGCATTGGCCAGGCGCTTGCGGCGCTGGCCGAAGGCGGCTCGGACCAGCTGGAAGAGGGCGGCGGGGTCCGCCACCTCCACCGGCGGCTGCGGGTGGGGCCAGAGCCGCACCACCGCCGAATCCACCTCCGGGCGCGGCCAGAAGGCCCCCGCCGGCACCGTCCCCAGCCGCTCCACCCGGGCGTGGTAGGCGACGAAAACCGTCAGGGCGCCGTAGGCGGCGGTGCCCGGCGCCGCCGCCAGCCGGTCGACCACCTCGGCCTGGAGGGTGAGGACGGCTCGCTCCCAGCGAACCGGCGCTCCCAGCCACCGGACCAGGAAGGGCGAGGTGATGGCGTAGGGCAGGTTGCTCGCCAGCTTCACGGGCGGGCCGGCCGGCACCAGCGCCGCCAGGTCCACCTGGAGGATGTCGCCCTCGATCAGCTCCAGGTTCGGCACATCGCCCAGCCGCTCGCGCAGGGCGGCCGCCAGCCGCCGGTCCACCTCCACCGCCCGCACCCGGCCCGCCCGCCGCACCAGCCGCTCCGTCAGGGCCCCCAGACCGGGGCCCACCTCGATGACCACGTCCGCCGGAGCAGGGTCCACCGCCGCGACGATCCGCTCCGCCCAGTGGTCGTCGACCAGGAAGTTCTGGCCCAGCCGGCGGCTGGGCCGCACCCCGAACCGCTCCAGCCAACGGCGCAGCTCCGCCCGGTGGGTCACAGGGCCCCGCGCCTCGGAAGAACCGGCCACCCCGCCGCGCCTCCTTGCCCGCTCGCCTGACCTAGCCCTCCGCCTCACCCACCGGGGGCAGCCGGAACAACCGCACGGCATTGGCCGTGGTGCGGGCCGCCAGCTCGGCCAGCGCCATCCCGCGCTCGGCGGCGATGCGCTCGGCCACCAGGCGCACCCAGGCCGGCTCGTTGCGCCGCCCCCGGTACGGATGGGGGGCGAGGAAGGGGGCGTCGGTCTCCACCAGCAACCGGTCCAGGGGGGCCGTCCGGGCGACCGCCCGGGCCGCCTCCCCGTTCTTGAAGGTCACCGGCCCGTCCAACCCGACGAACCAGCCGGCCTCCGTCCAGCGCCACGCCCACTCGGGGCCGGCGCTGAAGCAGTGGAGGACCCCCTCCACCCGCGGGACGTCCGGTGACGCCAGCAGCGCCCACAGGTCTTCCACCGCGTCCCGCTGGTGGATGATCACCGGCAGCCCCAGTTCCGCCGCCAGCTCCAGCTGGGCGCGGAAGGCCCGCTTCTGTGCCTCTTCCTCTGCCCGCCCGCGATGGTAGTCGAGGCCGATCTCCCCGATGGCGACCACCCGCGGGTGGCCCGCCAGCCGGCGCAGCTCGGCCAGGGCAGCGGGCGTGGACTCCCCGGCGCTGTGGGGATGAATCCCCACCGCCGCGTAGACCCCTGCATAGCGCTCGGCCAGGGCGACGGCACGCCGCGAGCTGGCCAGGTCGATGCCGATGGTGATCATGGCCGCCACCCCGGCGGCGCGGGCCGCCTCCACCACCCGGTCCCGGTCCCCGTCGTAGTCGGGGAAATCCAGATGACAATGGGTGTCGACCAGCACCACCGCCGCCCCGCCGTCCTCGGCCTGGGGGGCGGCGGACGCCGCCCCGGCCGGCGCGACCTCCTGCGAACCCCTCACCGGATCCGGCTCCCTTCGGCGATGGGCCGGTCGGTGGTGAGCAGGGCCAGTCCCTCTCCGTCCTCGGCGGCCAGCACCATGCCCTGGGACTCCACGCCCCGGATCACCGCGGGCTTGAGGTTCGCCACGACGACGATGGTCTTCCCCACCAGCTCCTCCGGCCGGTAGTGGGCGGCGATGCCGGCCACGATCTGCCGCCGCTCGCCCCCCAGGTCGACCTCCAGGCGCAGCAGCCGGTCGGCCCGCGGATGCTTCTCGGCATGGACGACCCGGGCCGTGCGCAACTGGACGCGCCCGAACTCCTCGATGGTGATCACCGGCGCCGCGGCGTCGCCGCCCGCCACCGGGGTCTGGGCGGCGGGCCCGGGCTGAGGTGCCTGCGCGACCTGGGCAGCAGGGCCGGACGAGGGCGCCTCCGGAGCCTGGGCGGCCGGACCGGCCGGGGGCGCCTCCGGGGCCGGTTCGTCCAGCTCGATGCGCGGGAACAGGGGCTGGTCCCGGACCACCCGGGCGCCGCCGGGCAACTGGCCCCACTCCAGGCCCTGCTGCCACGAGGCCGGCCGGTAATCGCTGCCCAGGCCCAGCTGGTGCCACAGGCGCGCCGGCGTCTCCACCAGGAAGGGCGAGAGCAGCACGCCCACCACCCGGGCCGTTTCCGCCACGTCGTAGAGGACGGCCTCCAGCCGCTCCTGACGGCCCTCGCGGCGCAGGGCCCAGGGGGCCTGTTCGTCGATGTACTTGTTGGCCCGGCCGATCAGGTCCCAGATGGCCTGCAGGGCCGCCGGCAGGTCGAACCGGTCCAGGGCCTGTTCCACCCGGGCCACCGTCTCCCGCGCGGCGGCCGCCAGGATGCCGTCGCTGGCATCGCCCGGCGGCGCAGGGATGCGCCCGTCCAGGAAGCGCTGGATCATCCCCGTGGTCCGCCAGGCCAGGTTGCCCAGGTCGTTGGCCAGGTCGGTGTTGAGCCGGCGGACCAGGGCGTCCTCGCTGTAGGCCCCGTCGTCGCCGAAGGGGACCTCCCGCAAGAGGAAGTAGCGCACGGGGTCCACCCCGTACTTGTCGATCAGCTGCACGGGGTCGATCACCTGGCCGCCGGCCCGCGACTTGCCGATCTTGCCGCCGTCGATCAAGAGCCAGCCGTGGCCGTACACGCAGCGGGGCAGCGGCTCGCCCAGGGCCATCAGCAGGGCCGGCCAGATGATGGCGTGGAAGCGCAGGATGTCCTTGCCGATCAGGTGCAGGTCGGCGGGCCAGAACCGCCGGTAGAGCTCCCCGTCGGGCCAGCCCAGGGCCGTGATGTAGTTGGCCAGGGCGTCGATCCACACGTAGATCACGTGATCCGGGTCGAAGGGCACGGGGATGCCCCAGCGGAAGGAGGTCCGGGACACCGACAGGTCCTGCAGGCCCTGGCGGATGAAGGACACCACCTCGTTGCGCCGGCTGGGCGGCTGGATGAACTCCGGATGCCGCTCGATGTGCTCGAGCAGCGGCTGGGCGTACTTGGACAGGCGGAAGAAGTAGCTCTCCTCCTGCAGCCGCTCCACCGGCGCCTCATGGACCGGACAGCGCTGCCCGTCCAGCAGCTCCGCCTCGGTGTAGTACGCCTCGCAGGCCGTGCAGTAAAGGCCCTCGTAGACGCCCTTGTAGATGTCGCCCTGGTCGTAGAGCTGCTGGAAGATCTGCTGGACCCGGGCCTCGTGCCGCGGCTCCGTGGTGCGGATGAAGTCGTCGTAGCTGATGTGCAGCCGCTGCCACAGCTGCCGGGTCGCCGCCACGATGGGGTCGATGTACTCCAGCGGCTCCTTCCCGGCCTTGCGCGCCGCCCGCTCGATCTTCTGGCCGTGCTCGTCGGTCCCGGTGAGGAGCCAGGTGTCGTCCCCGCGCAGTCGGTGATAACGGGCCAGCGCGTCGGCCGCCACCGTGGTGTAGGTGTGGCCGATGTGCAGCCGGTCGTTGGGATAGTAGATCGGCGTGGTGATGTAGAACCGGCCTGGCGACGGGGCCGCCTCGGGCCGCCCTTCCGCGGACGAACCTGCCACTGTGGACACCTCCTTCACGAAATGAAAAAGCCCCACGCCCGGCAAGGGCGAGGGGCTCTCGCGGTACCACCCTGCTTCGCCCGCCCCTTGCGGGTGCGGGCCTCGACTCCCACCTGCCGCCCATCTGAGGGTCCGGCGCGAACCCCGACGGACGAACCGGCCGGCGGCCCGGGCCAAGGCGGGCTCGCCGTGCCCTGGGCTCGATGCGGGCGCGTCGCGCCCCGGAGGTCGTCGGGACCGGCGGGCGGGAGCGGGCACGGCCGCCCTCCGTCGGGCCCGGCCAGTCTCCGGCAGGGGGCCGATCGGGCCGCCCGGTGGGCGCCGCGCGAACGCCGGGGCCACGGCGCCCCCCGGAGGCGGGCGGGCACGGCCCGAACACCCTTTGACGCCCTTTGACGGCTGCGGGTCGAACCGGCCGGGGTCGAACCCGCCCCTCAATCCGGCCCCCGACCTGGCCCTCCGGTCCGCTGCGCGGCGGGGCAGGTGGGGTTTGCGCGATCACGGGCGCACCCGGCCGGGCCTACTGGCTCCCCGAAGGGGCGCCTCCGGGGGCGTTCGACCCGCGGCTTCCGGGGCCATGTTCGCCGGGCAGACGGGCGGGCTCGCACCCTCCCCGCCTCGCTGGTTCGTCCGGACCGGTTACTCATCCCCGTCATGGCCTTTGCGCGTGATGGACCTTTGCACGGGATGGATGATCGGCCGGCGACGGCCGCCATCCTGCAGGATCGTGCGAATTTTACCACCGCCGCACGCCGCCGTGCAACGGCGCCACGCCCACCACCTGCACCCTGGGAGCGTGCCACGGCACCTCGGGGGCGCCGCGGCCCCCCGCCCCCGTCATTGCTCACCAGGATGGCGGCACCCCGTTCGGGTCCCCGGGGCCTCCAGCCTCCAAGTCCCCGCGGACCGCAGGCTTTACGGGTGGCCGCTGAGTCCGCCCGGCATCGCGCCGCACCACGGTGCTCTATCGCGTTCCCTTTGGTTGTCGAGACGTGTCTTGACGTTTTTTGGTACTGATGCTACCGTCTCGATAGAGGGGCAAAAGAAATCCATGGGCTTAAGGGGGCCTCTGGGTAAATGATGAAGTCCACAGGGATCGTCCGCAAGGTGGACGAACTAGGTCGCGTGGTGATTCCCATCGAGCTGCGCCGTACGCTGGACATCCAGGAGAAGGATTCCCTGGAGATCTACGTGGACGGCGACAAGATCATCCTGCGCAAGTACGAGCCCGCGTGCATCTTCTGCGGCAACGCCTACAACGTGGAGAACTTCAAGGGGAAGAACGTCTGCAAGAGCTGCATGGCCATCATGGCCACGCGGGCCAGCTGAGGGACCGGCCAGGGGTATCGGCCGGTGATCGGCCCGGCCAGGCGGTGGGGCTCCAGGGGCAGGGGCCCGAACCGTCGAGCCGGCACCGGGGAACGGGGCAGAACCGGAGCCGGGGCCTGGCCGGCCAGGTGATTCGGGACGGGCCCAGAGCCGCTACATGCCTCCGCCGGCCCGGGGCAGCCGGTGGAGCACGCGGTGGGCGGCCTTCGTCGAGCCCGAGCGGGGAAGGCCCAGAAAAGCGCAGGCCACGCCTTGCGCCGGCGGCCTCACCTGCGGTGGCGCAGCAGATGGTCCGCAGGAAGGTGGCATCCGCCCTTGCAGGGGCCCTGGGCGGTGACACCGGGGGCGCCGCGGGGGGCTTCCCGGGTCCGACGGTGGGCGCCGTCCGGACCGGACGTTGGCTGCGACGCGGGACCTACGAACACGGCGACGTCCGGGACGACGTCCGCGACGACGCAAGAGACCGACGACGAGAAGGACGACGAAAAGGAAGAAGGGCAGGAAAGGGGAGCCGGCCGGGGGTTACGATGTTGCCCCCGGCCCGCCCGCGCGCTCTGCTCTAGCCATCACCGGACGGGCCGCGGGTGCACCCAGCGGTGCACCCGCGGGCGCCCTCCAACCCAGGCGCACCTCATGGGCGCGCCTCTTCGGACCGCCCCGCCCCTTCCGGCGGGTTGCCCTTGGGCTTCACCGTGCGGGGGCGGGCAGGATCCCCAACCTCCGCCGGAGGCCCACCGGACACGCCTGTCCCCGCGGCCCCCGCGGTGAGGTACGCGCGGTACACCAGGCTGCGGGCGAGCCCGTAGCGGCGGGCGACCTCCCGGGCGGCCGCGCTGGGCTGGGCTCCGGCCGCCACCCTGGCCGCCACCTCTGCAGCCAAGCGGCCGGCGTCGGGCGGCACCTTGGCTCCGGCCCGCGGCCCATCCGACGCCGGTGCCGGCGGGTTGGAGATCGCCGGTGACGCCTTCGCTGGACCTCCATCAGCCCCGGCGGCGTCATGGGGGCTGGCGGCCAGGGAGCCGGGGCCACCGGGCGCGCGGGGTTCCGGTGACGCCGGGTCGTCCGCAGCGAGGACCAGCGTGTACTCCCCCCGCGGCGTCTCGTTCAAGAGGCGGGGCACCAGCTCCGCCACCGGCCCCCGGCGGATCTCCTCGTGCCGCTTCGTCAACTCCCGGGCGATGACCAGATAGGCCCCGGGAAGAACCGCCAAGAGATCCCTCAGCGTGTCGTGGAGGCGGTGGGGCGCCTCGAAGAAGACGATGGCCCCCTCCCAGGCCGTCCAGGATGCCATCCGCGCGCGGCGGCGCTCCCGGTCCCGGGGCAAGAACCCTTCGAACAGCACCCGCGAGGAGGGGATGCCCGCCACCGACAGGGCCGCCAGGGCCGCGCTGGGACCGGGCACGGGCACCACCGGCCAGCCCGCGTCGGCCACCCGACGGACCAGGCGGGCTCCGGGGTCGGCGATCCCGGGCGTTCCCGCGTCGGTGAGCAGGGCGACCACCTCGCCCGCTTCCAGCCACCGCAGCACCTGGGCGGCGCGCCGCTCCTCGTTGTGCTCGTGGCACGAGACGACCCGGCCCGCCAGGCCGTAGGCGGCTAGCAGGCGGCGGGTGCGGCGGGTGTCTTCCGCCAGGATGTGGCCCGCACCGCGCAGCACGGACAGCAAGCGGAAGCTGACGTCGGCCAGGTTGCCGATGGGCGAGGCGCACACGTAGAGGGTGCCCGGCCGCAACCCGCCGCCGGCTGCGTGCCGGCCTGTGGCTCGGGGCGTCGGGGGCAGGGTGTCGGATCGGTCCGCGCCGGGCCCGAGCGGGCCATCCACCCCAGTGGGACCTGCATCCGGATCGTCGCCGCGGTCCTGTCCGGCCGGCACGGCCACCGGGGGTTCACCTCGGGGTTGCCCTTCCTGGTCGTCTTTCGCCCGTGCCTCTTTGTCTCGGCTCATGGATGGGGCCCCCTGCCCGTCACCGCCGCCCCCGGGGTCCCGTGGCCGGCCGCTCCCGCGGCGCCCCGCGTCCCGGCCAGCGGCTCCCGGCCGGAGCGTCCGGGGACCCCAAGGCCGTGGGCCACGGCCCAGCACCGCCAGCAGAAGACCTCCAGGGCGGCCTGGCGGTTGGCATGGGCCTGCCAGGCCCGGCGCAAATCGGCGAGGGCCCGCGTCCATCCCAGCAGGCAGGCCGGGTCCTGCGCCCGCTCCCCCTGGCGGAGACGCCAGATCAGGACCTCCGCAGCGGCCTCCGCCCGGTCGCCCCAGTCGGCCAGCTGGAGCCCCGCCTGCAGGGCATCGGCCGGCCCCCCGCCCTCGAGGGCGTGGGCCACCTGCTCCAGCGTGTCGACCTCCCGGGCGCAAGCCGGTTCGTCCAGGTAGGCCCGCGCCGCGACGGCCCGATCCCCACAGGCCCGCAGCGCCCAGTAGGCCGCCAGCGGCGTTGCACCGGTGGCCGCGGCCAGTTCCCGGGCGCGCTCTTCCCGGGGCCGCGGCCGGAACAGGAGGACCTGGCAGCGGGAGCGCAGCGTGGGCAGGATGTGCGACAGGTGGTCGGTGGTGAACAGGAAGAGGGCAAAGGGCGGCGGCTCCTCCACGGATTTGAGGAGGGCGTTGGCCGCCTGGACCGTCAGCCGGTCGGCGTCCCGCCAGAGGACGACCTTGCGGGGCCCCGTCTGGGGCCGCAAGGGAAGCAGGGCCAGCACCCGGCGCACCGTGTCGATGCCGTGGCCGTCCGGGATCAAAAGGTCGGGATGGGTGCCGGCCTGCACCTGGCGGCAGGCAGTGCAGTCCCCACAGGCGCGGCCATCCTGCGGCGCCAGGCACAAGAGGGCCGCCGCGGCCTGGATGGCCGCTTCCTGGTGACCGGCGCCGGCGGGACCCGCCAGCAGGTAGGCATGGCCCACGCGACGGGCCCAGAAGAGGCTGGGATCAAACATGCTCGAAGCGCTCCACGTTCAGCACGAAGATGGTGGCCCCGCCGACGATGACCTCGACGGGATAGGGCACATAGGTGTCCACGGCGCCGCCGATGGGGCCCAAGGGCGTCACCACCTGCTCCCGGGGGCGGCAGACCCGCTTGATGATGGCGACCACCTCGTCCACCTGGCGATCGTCGGCGCCGACCAGCAAGGTGGTGTTCCCCTCTTTGAGGAACCCGCCGGTACTGGCCAGCTTGGTGGCCCGGTACCCCCGGTCCACCAGCTCCTCGATGAGGCGGCCGGCATCCTTATCCTGCACCACCGCCACCACCAGTTTCACCGCCGTCACCTGCCTTTCCGTCGCCC
>DATCLH010000236.1:0-2074 GCA_036564035.1 Thermaerobacter sp. | reverse complement strand
ACCGTGAACCATCCGAAGGGCGACGCGTGGCGTAGGAACGGGGACCGGGTGGGGCCGGCGCTGCTGGCCCCCTCCCTGTGCTCACGCGGGGAGGAACCCGGCCTGGCCCGCAGCGGCCGCGACTCCGTCCGGGGGCGCCGCCGGCGGCCGTGGGCCGTGGCGGCATGGGCGACGCTCCTCCTGGTCGCCGTCCTGCTCGCCGGCTGCCGCCAGGCGCCCGGCCCCGACGACGTCCTGCGCCAGTACCTGGACGCCTGGCAGCGCCAGGACTACGCCGGCATGTACGCCCTTCTCGACACGGCCAGCCGCGAGGCCGTCGCCGAGCAGGACTTCACCGACCGGTACCGCCGGATCGAAGAGGGGATCGAGCGGACCGGACTTACGGCCGAGCTCCGCGTCCCCGAAGACTTCCGCCCCCAGGGCGACGAGGTATCCCTGTCCTTCGAGGCTCACTGGGAGACGGCCCTGGCCGGCACCTTTACCCAGGCGTACACGGCCCGGCTCGTCCGGGAGGAGGAGGGATGGCGCGTCCACTGGACGCCGTCGCTGATCTTCCCCGGCCTGGAGGAAGGCGACAAGGTCCGGGCCCAGACCCTGCCCGCCCGGCGCGGCAGCCTGCTCGACCGGCAAGGCCGGCCCCTCGCCGTGGACGAACCGGCCCGTGCCATCGGGCTGGTTCCCGGTAAGATGACCCCCGACTCCGCTCGGCGGCTGGCAGAGGTGCTCGGGATCACCCCCGAGGCCGTCGAGAGACAGCTGCAGCAGCCCTGGGTCCGGGACGACCTGTTCGTCCCCGTCGCGACCTGGCCCGCCGCCCGGGCCGAGGCTGCGGAGGAGGCGCTGCGGGCCATCCCCGGGGTGCTTGTCAGTTCCAGCCGCGAGACGGCCCGCTGGTACCCCAATGGGGCCCTGGCGGCCCACACCCTGGGATACACCGGCCCCATCACCGCGGAGGAGCTGACGGCGGAGCGCCGCCAGGCCGGCTACGGCGAAAGGGATCGCATCGGCAAGCAGGGGCTGGAGCGGGCCATGGAGGAGCAGCTGCGGGGCCGCCACGGCGGCCGGATCTGGATCGAGCGGGCCGACGGCTCGGAAGGGCCCGAGATCGCCCGCCGCGACCCCCAGCCGGGCCGCGACCTGCGCCTGACCCTGGATCTTGACGTGCAGCGGGCCCTGGAGCAGGTGCTGGACGAGACGGTGGGCGACGGTCGCCAGGGCAGCGGCAGCGGCCGGCTGGACGGCCAGGCGGCCGCCGTCGTCCTCGATCCCGCCACGGGCGACGTCCTGGCCCTGGCCAGCCGCCCTGCCTTCGACCCCAACCGGCTGGCGGACGGCATCACGGCCGAGGAGTGGCAGCGGCTGAGCGACGACTCCCGGGCCCCCCTGTACCACAAGGCCCTCTCGCCGCTGCCGCCGGGGTCGACCTTCAAACCGTTCACCGCGGCGGTGGCCCTGGAGACCGGGGTCATCACGCCGGACACCGACTTCGGGCCGAGCCCTGAAGCCTGGCAGAAGGATGCGTCGTGGGGCGACTACTACGTGCGCCGGGTGCCCCACCCGCCCGGCCGCGTGAACCTGATCCGGGCGCTGGCATGGTCGGACAACGTCTACTTCGCCCGGGTGGGGCTGCAACTGGGGACGGAGCGGTTCACCCAGGGGCTGGCCCGGTTCGGCCTGGGGGCGGAGTTCCCCTTCGATCTGCCCGTCCGGGCGGGCCAGGTAGCCGGGGAGGGCGGGATCCGGAGCGAGATCCAGCTGGCCGACAGCGCCTACGGGCAGGGGGAGGTGCAGCTGAGCCCGCTGCAGCTGGCGACCATGTACACCGCCTTCGTCCGGGACGGGGATGTGGTGCGGCCGCGGCTGGTCCTGGATACGGCGGGGGAGGAACCGGCCCGGGAGGGAGCCGGCAGGGGTGCCCCGGCCGGGGAGGAACGGGCCGGACAGGGGGAGGATGCCGGAGAGGCGGCCGGGAAGGATCAGGAAGCGGGCGGCGGGGCGCCGCCGGCCGGTGCTGACCAGGGGGCGAGCGGGCCCGCCTCGGGTGCCCAAGCGGATGGGCCGGACCTCCTGGCTC
>DATCLH010000235.1:0-11579 GCA_036564035.1 Thermaerobacter sp. | reverse complement strand
ACGAAGAGCAGGGCTTCCACGGCGCCGCGAATCGGGTCGGCGCTCACTGCGGGCTCCCCTCCGGCCTGCCGGCCCCGGCGCTGTTCGTCCCGGCAGCGGTGGAGGCGGCCGGGCGGCCGTCCTCAGCCCCGGTGGAACCGGCCGCGGTGGCCGGCCCGGGATAGAGCACGATCTCCCCGAAGGCGCGGTCCTGCCGCACCCGGACCCGGCCCAGGCGGATCAGCTCCAGCAGGGCGAGGAAGGTGACCACCACCTCGATGCGGCGGGCGCGCCCGGAGAAGCAGGCGCGGAAGGTGACGGGACCCCGGGTGGCGGTGATGAGGCCCATGATGGCCTCCATCTGCTGGGCCACCGTGACCTCCTCCGGTTCCACCACCACTTCGGGCGACTCCCGCACCGCGGCCAGGATGCGGGCGAACGCCTGGACCAGGTCGTCCAGGGTCAGCCCCTCCAGCCCCTGCAGCTCGCCCGCCAGCGGGGCCACGGCCTCGGCCAGGCGCGGGTAGCGGCCGCCGTAGCGCTCGGCCAGCTGGCTCAGGTAGCGGGCGGCCTCCTTGTACTGGCGGTATTCCAGGAGCCGCCGCACCAGCTCTTCCCGCGGGTCCTCCTCGGCGGGTTCCTCGTCCTCGCCTGGCCGGGGCTCCGGCGGCAGCAGCATGCGGGCCTTGATGTCGATGAGCTGGGCGGCCAAGACGACGAACTCGCTGGTGACCTCCAGATCCAGCTGGCGCATGGCCTCCAGGTGGGCCAGGTACTGTTCGGTGATCCGGGCGATGGGGATGTCGTGGATGTCGATCTCCTGCTTCTCGATGAGCTGCAGCAAGAGGTCCAACGGCCCCTCGAACTGGTCGAGCCGTACGGTGTAGGCCATCGCCAATCCTCCCGTCCCCCGCCGGTACCGGCTGGACCGGCCCCTCACCCGCCGGCCGGCCCGGGATGCGGGCCGGCGCGCCCCTCAGCGGACGCCCGTCACGGTGCCGGCGGCTTCCGACAACCCCTCCAGCACCAGGACGGCCGCGGGGTGGAGGACCGCCCCCAGGCTGCCGGTGGCCAGCAGCACGATGACGATCAGCCACCCGTAGGACTCCAGGGTGTCCAGCCACTGGCCGCCGCGCCCCAGCAGGGCCCGCAGGACCCGGGACCCGTCCAGGGGCGGGATGGGGATCAGGTTAAACACGGCCAGGTAGACGTTGATCACGGCGATGTGGGTGACCGCCTCGCCCACCAGCCCGGCGGGTTGCCAGAGGTACCAGACCACCAGGGTCACGAAGGCGAGGACCAGGTTGGTCAACGGCCCCGCCGCCGCCACCATGGCCATGCCTGACAGGGGGTTTCGAAAGTGCCAGGGATTGACGGGGACCGGCCGCGCCCAGCCGAAGCCGAAGACGACCAGGAGCAAGGTTCCCACCGGGTCCAGGTGGGCCAGGGGGTCCAGGGTCAGCCGGCCCATGGCCCGCGGCGTGGGATCGCCCAGGGCATCGGCCACGCGGGCGTGGGCGTATTCGTGCAGGACCAGGGCCAACAGAAGCCCTGGCGCCGCCACCAGGATCCCCAGGGGGTCGAACAGGCCCGGCACGGGCAACGCTCCCCGCCCGGGATGGCCCGGACCCCGGGGCGGTGCGCCCCGGCGCGTCACCCGGCACCCGGGGGGACCTGCGGCCACCCGGCGCCGGGATCTTCCAGATCCGGCATGCCAGCCCGGCAATCTGGCTCGAGTCTACCCACCCAAGACCGGCCGGGTCAAGGCATGGGGCGCCGCCGTTCCGATGGCCGGGCCCAAAGGAGCCCATCCACGGCAGAGGGCGCGTGGAGCCGGCGCCTCACGCCGGCTGGGTGCCGCCGGCTTCCTCCCCCTCCCGGACCGGCCGGGGGAAGGTGCGGTCCCGCGCCACCCGCACCGTCATCGGCTGGCGCAGCAACATCCGCACCAGGACCTTGCCGTCGAAGGGCACCAGGGGCCAGAGATAGGGGACGCCGAAGGACCGGGTGTTGAGCATCAGCACGAAGGAGAGCAGAAGGCCGATCAAAAAGCCCGGGATGCCCAGCGACCCGGCCAGGATCAGCAGCACCACCCGCAAGAGCCGGAAGGCCTGGGCCAGCTCCACACTGGGGGTCGCGAAGGTGCCCAGCGCCGCCAGGGCGATGTACAGGATGGCCTCATTGGTGAAGAGGCCGACCTCCACGGCCAGCTGCCCGATCAGCACGGCGCCGATGATGCCCAGGGAGGTCGACAGCGCTTCCGGCGTGTGGATCAGGGCGAGCCGGATCAGCTCGATGCCCACCTCGCCCAGGATGAACTGCCACTCCAGGCCGATCCCCGCCGGCTTGCGCGGCCCCAGGATCCGCACCAGCTGGTCGGGCAAGCCGGTCAGCTGGCCCTTGTCCAGCACCAGGGCCACCCAGAGGGGCGGGCCCAGCCAGGACAGCAGGACCCCCGCGTAGCGGATCAGCCGCGCCCAGGTGCCCACCGTGGCGTTCTCGTGGAACTCCTCGGCGTGCTGGAGGTGGTGGAACAGGGTGGTGGGCAGGATGATGGCCGACGGGCTGGTGTCGACCAGGACCAGCACGTGGCCCTCGATCAGGTGGACCGCCGCCACGTCGGGCCGCTCGGTGAACCGCACCAGGGGGAAGGGGTTCCACCAGCGGCGCGGGCCCATCAGGTGTTCCACCACCGCCGACTCGGCCATGGGGATGGCGTCGGTGTCCACCTCCTTAAGCCGCTCCCGCACCAGCTTGACCAGCTCGGGGTTGGCGACGTCCTTGAGGTAGACCAGGGCCACGTCGGTCTTGGACCGGCGGCCCAGCCGCAACACCTCCGCCCGGAACTGGGGATCCCGCAGGCGGCGGCGGATCAGGGCCGTGTTGTGCACCAGGGTCTCGGTGAACCCGTCGTGGGGTCCCCGCAGGACCTTCTCCAGGGCCGGTTCCTGGATGCCGCGGCCCGGGTAGGTGCGGACGTCGATGACGAAGGCGTGGTCCAGGCCGTCGACCAGCAGGGCCACCGGGCCCATCAGCACCTTGTCGATCACGTCGTCCAGGGTCTCCGCCGGATCGACCTCGATGAACCCGATGCCCTCGACGAACACCTGGGTGAACCAGAGCCGCTCGTCCTCCTGGGCGGGGGCGTCGGGCTTGAACACGGCCAGGGCCTGCATGATGCGCAACAGCACGTCGGTCTTCACCAGGCCGTCGATGCCCACCAGCACGGCATCGCGCCCGGCGAAGCGGGAGGGCTTGATCAGCAGGTCGAAGGTCTCGCCCGCTCCCAGGGTCCGGCGGATGTACTCCAGGTTCGCCTCCAGCTCCCGCTGGATCCGGTGCTTCTTCTCCCCATGGTGGACGGCCGCGGTGATCGCCTCGGCCATGGCGCCGGCCGCCGGTGGGGACGAACCGGCCCGTGGATCGTCCATGGAACCGCCCTCCCTTCCCCGCGTTCCACCCCGTCCCACCCGGGTTCCCGCTCCGTCCGGCTCAGCTTCCCGCCCCTCCGAGCCAGGTTGCCGCCGGGTGCCGCCGGGTTGCCGCCCCGCCCGTTCCGGCCGGTTCTAGCCAGCGCGCGCACGCGCGCGATGGATCCTGGGCCGGGGGCCGCTCAACCCTTGGGGTTGAACAACAGCGCCGTGAGCAGGCCGCCCAGCACGGCCACGGTGAGGCCCAGGGCGGTGGCCGCCAGGCCGCCGGTCAGGATGCCGCCCAGCCCCTGGGCGGCGCCCTTCATCGCCCCCTCGACCAGGGCAAAGCCGAAGCCCGGCAGCGGGATGGTGGCCCCCGCGCCGGCCAGTTCCACCAGCGGGCGGTAGAGCCCGAGACCGCCGGCGATGGCGCCCAGGACGACGAAGAGCACCATGACATGGCCCTGGGTGAACCGCGGCGGGGTCAGGTCCAGGACCAGCTGGGCCAGGGTGCACAAGAGGCCGCCGATCACGAAAGCCCAAAGATAGCTCATGCCTCGTCCCTCCCGCCGGGTTGCCCGTCCTGGCTCCGGCGCCCGCCCACCGGCTCGGCCGAACCGGCGGTGTCGTCCGCCCCGCCGGCCTCCAGGACCACGGCGTGGGCGACCGTCGGCAGGCTGTCTCCCTGCTTGTAGGTCGTGGTGCTGTGCAGGCACCCCGTGCACACCAGGAGGACGCGGTGCAGGTCCCCCTGCTCCATCCGGCGCAGAAGGTAGCCGGCGCTGACCATGCCCGAGCAGGCGGTGCCGCTGCCCCCGGCGTAGACGCCCTGGGAGGCGTCGTAGAGCATGATGCCGCAGTCGGCCAGCACGCCCTCGGCGTCGTACCCCTGCTCCCGCAGCAGTTCGACCAGCAGCCGGTGGCCGTATCGGGCCAGGTCCCCGGTGACGATCAGGTCGTAGTCGCCCGGCCGCCGGCCGGTGTCCTGCAGGTGCTGCCGGATGGTGTCGGCCGCGGCCGGGGCCATGGCCGAACCCATGTCGAAGGGGTCGGTCAGGCCCATGTCGATGACGCGGCCGAAGGTGGCGTGGGTGATGACCACGGGCCGGCGTGACGCGCCGGCGCCCGGCGAGGGGGCCGTGCGGCCGTTCCCCGTGGCGCCGGCCGGCGACGGGCCGGCATGGCCCCCCGCGGCCCGGGCTCCGTGGTCGGGAGCGGCGGGTTCATCCCGGCCGGTTCGGCGCGCCGGGCGGCCGGCGGGCCGGCCGCGATCGGAGGTGCCCTCCGCGCCAGCCCGGCTCCAGCCCTCGGGCAGCGGGGCATCGCCGCCCACCAGCACCGCCGCGGCGGCGCCCGTGGCCGTCCACTGGGCGGTGGCCGGCCGCTGGTTGCCCAGCTCGGTCGGGAAACGGTACTGGCGCTCGGCGGTGTCGTGGTGGCTGGAGGTGGTGCACAGCACCCGGGAGGCATACCCGGCATCGGCGAAGAGGGCCCCCAGCCCCAGGGCGGCGGCCCAGGTGGCACAGGCGGCGAAGAGGCCCAGGTAGGGGATGTCCAGTTCCGCCGCCGTGAAGCTGGCACAGGTCAGCTGGTTCATCAGGTCGCCGGCCAGGTGCAGGTCGATGTCGGCCGGCTCCAGCCCGGCCTTCTCCAGGGCCAGCACGGCGGCGTCGAGGCACATCCGCCGCTCGGCCCGCTCCCAGGAGCGCTGGCCCAGCATCCGGTCGGGGTAGGTGCGGTCCCAGTAAGCCCCGAGCGGGCCCTCGGCCTCCTTGGGACCGGCCACGGCGGCGGCCGCGGCGATCCGCGGCCGGTTGCGAAAGACCAGGGTCTGCTGGCCCACCCGCCGGCCCTGGGTCCGCGATCCCGGCGCGCCCGGGGAGGGGCTGCGCCCCTTTTCCAGAAGGTTGGCAACGGCCGTGAGGGAAGCCACCCCCATCCCCCCTCCTGCGGTCCCTCGTCCCGTCCTCGGTGCGGCGGCTAGCCGTCCGGTACCGGGTCCCGTGCCGATCCGGTCCCGTGCCGCCGGCCGTCGCCGGGGCGGGCCCGGGCCGGGCCGCGGAGGGCCGCTCAGGGGGCCCCCAGGGCCGTCCGGGCGCCGCCGAACAGGGTCATCAGCCCCGCCACCACCGTGGCCGCGGCGATGCCGTAGACGATGACCGGACCCGCGATCTGGAAGATCCGGGCACCCAGGCCCAGGACCCAGCCCTCTCGCTTGAACTCCATGGCCGCCGAGCCGATGGAGTTGGCAAAGCCGGTGATGGGCAAGAAGGCGCCCATCCCGCCCACCCGTCCCAGGTCGTCGTAGACCCCCAAGCCCGTCAAGAGCAAGCCGATCAGGATGAACACCGCCGCCGTCCAGGAGGCGGCATCGGTGGCCGGCAGGCCCGCGTTCTTGAGCAGGTTCAGCACCACCTGCCCGGCGGTGCAGATGGAGCCGCCGACGAGGAACGCCATCAACGCGTTGCGGGCAATGGGCTTGGGAGGCAGGATCCGCTGGACGGCCTTCTTGTAGGCCTGGGTTTGCTCCTTGCTCGCCCTCGCCATGACGGTCCTCGCTGCGCCGGCGCGGCGCCCTCAGACGCCGCGCCGGCTGTTGTCGACCTTGAAGGCCACCTTGACGTTGGCCTTCCACTCGACGACCCGGCCGTTGTCCACATTGGCCGTCAGGTTGCAGACCTCGACGCCCGAGACGTTGTCGATGGTCTTGCACGCCTCGGCCACGGCGTTGCTCACCGCGTCGGTCCAGTCCTTGGTCGACTCGCCCACCAGTTCGATGACCTTGACCACTTCAGCCACGGCGCATCCTCCTCCGCCTTCGGGTCGAGGGATTCCGCTGCTAGCCTTCCCGGCCCCCAGGGCCCCTATGCCGGAAGGGCGAGGGGCCCCGCCAGGGCGGGGCCCCTCCCAGCGACTGCTTCAGCGGCCGGTTCCGTCCGCGCCGCGGCGGCCACGCGCCCCGCGTCCGCGCGCCTCCTCGGCCGCCGCGGCCGCGCGCCCCGCGGCTGAGTACCTCCGCGGCCGCGCGCCCCGCGGCCTCGCACCTCAGCGGCCGCCAGCCCGGGCGCCGTCGCCGGCGGCCGCCACGCTCTCCTGGGCCAGCAGGCTGCGCAGCTGGGTCAAGGCCATCTTCTCCAGCCGCGACACCTGGGGCTGGGACAGGCCCACGGCGGCGGCCACCTCCGCCTGGGTCATGTCGCGGAAGAAGCGCAGGGCGACGATGGTGCGCAACCGCGGGGGCAGCTGGGCCAGGGCCGCCCGCACCGCCACGGTGTCGCTCCAGTCGGGCTGGGCCGGCGCCGGCAGGCGCTCGCCGCGGGCCGCCGCGTCGGGGTCGGCCGAGACGGGCTCGTCCAGCGAGACGGGACCCTGGGCCGCCTCCAGGGCGAAGGTGACGTCGGCCACGTCGCATCCCAGCCGCTCCGCCACGGCGGCCGCCGGTGGCCGCCGCCCCAGTTCCTGCTCCATGGCCGCCGCCACCCGGCGGATCTCGGTCACCCGGGCGCGCATGCCACGGCTGAGGCCGGCCGGGTCGCTGGCCCGCAACCAGCGGCGGATCTCCCCCAGGATGACGGGCACCGCATAGGTGGAGAACTGGTAGCCGCGGGCGGGGTCGAAACCGTCGATGGCCTGCAGCAAGCCCACGGTGCCGGCCTGGACCAGGTCCTCCAGGTCATGGCCGAAGCCCGCGAAGCGGCGGGCCACATGGCGCACCAGGGGCAGGTGCAGGGCGACCAGCTGCTCCCGGGCTGCGGCGTCGCCCCGGCGTGCCCGTTCCCATAGCGACTGGTCCACGGCCCGATCCCCCTATCGGCCGGGGGTCGGGCCGGCCGGCCCCGCCTCTTCACCCAGCCCTGCGGCGGCCTCCGCCTGGGATGCGCCGGGCGCGCCGGCGCCCGCGGGGCCACCGGCGGCACCGGCCGCCCCCGGCGCCGCGGCCGGTTCGTCCGGAGAAACGGTCCCCTCCTGGGGGCGAGGCCGCTTGTACATGCGGACGGTGGTCCCCGAACCGGGCACCGACTCCACGTCGACCTGGTCCATGAAGGCCTCCATGAAGGCGAAGCCCATGCCCATGCGCTCGGGGTCGGTGGAGAAGGCCGGCTGGCGCGCCTGGTCGATGTCGGCGATGCCGCGGCCGCTGTCGGTCACCTCGACCCACAGCCGGCGCCCGTCGTGGCCGGCGCGGACGGTGACGACGCCACGGTCGTGGCCGTAGCCGTGGACGACGGCGTTGGTCACGGCCTCGGAGACGGCGACCTTGATCTCCTCCAGCTCGCCGAGGGTGAAGGGCAGCTGGGCGGCAAAGGCGGCCACCGCCACCCGCGCCACCCCCACGTTCTCCGCCCGGCTCGGCAGGCGCAATTCCAGCCACTGGGTCGAGGCACGGCGGGCCATGGACCGCCCCTCCTTCCGGGGCTCGACGAAATCGGCAGGGACAGGCAGGATGGGCAAGGGTTCGGCCGGGCGGCTCATCGCGGGACCACCCCCCGGCCGGCCCCCAGGGCCGCGGGCTCGTCGTCGTAAAGGGCGATCCACTGCAGGATCCCCGCCATCTGCAGCACGGCCCGCACGTGGGGCGGTGCGCCGACGACGCTGACCCGGGCGCCGTCCTCCCGGGCCCGGCGATACCGTCCCAGGAGCGCGCCCAGGCCCGAGCTGTCGATGAAGGTCACCCGCTGCAGGTTGACCACCAGGTGGTCGTAGGCGCGCCGGCGGACGGCGCGTTCGATCTCCTGGCGGAAGACCTCGGCCCCGTGCTCGTCGAAGTCCCCCGCCAGCCGGGCGACGAGGGTGCGTCCCGTCCAGTCCAGCTGGACTTGCAACGCCAACGCCTCCTATCGCCCTCTCTCCCGTTCTCCCCAAACGCAGATTCGCCGCCGGGGGCGGCATCCCTGCCACCCGGCGGCGACGTGCGGGCGGGATTTGGATGGGGCCGCGGGTTGGCGGCCGGGACTAGCGCATGGGCCAGGTCCAGCCGAACAGCCGGGCCAGGAGGGTGGGCGGCCCGGCCCGTTCCACCGGCTGGGCGGCCACCACCGGGGCGGAGGCCAGGACCCGGTCCCCCTGGCGGGCGACGATGCGGCCGACGGGTTGACCCGCCGCCACCGGCGCCGGCACCGGCTCCGCCAGTTCCACGCTCCAGCGGACCCGCCCGCCCTCACCCCGCGGGACCGTGACGCCGAAGACCTCCTGGACCGTCACGGGCACCTGGAGCAGCCGGCCCTCCGCCACGGGCGCGGTGCGCAGGACCTGGCCGGGCCGGGCGATGGGCACCGAGTCGAAGGAGGCGAAGGCCCAATCCAAGAGGCGGCTGGCCTCGCGCCAGCGGGTGTTGCTGTCGGGTGCGCCGAGGACGACGACGATGAACCGGTCGTCGCCCTTGCGGGCGGTGACCACCACCGAGGGGCCCGACTCGTCGGTCAGGCCGGTCTTCAGGCCGTCCACGCCCTCATACCAGGCGACCAGCTTGTTGGTGTTGGTCAGCCAGAACTCGCGGTCGGTTCCCTTGCGCAGCCAGTCCTCCCAGATGGACGTGTAGCGCAGGATCTCGGGATGGTGGTTGATCAGGTACCGGCTCAAGATGGCGATGTCCCGGGCGCTCATCCGGTTGCCGGGCTGGTCGGTCAGACCGTGCGGGTCGACGAACCGGGTCTGGGTCATGCCCAGCTCGGCGGCCCGGCGGTTCATCCGCTGGACGAACCGGCCCACGTCGCCGCTGATGTACTCCGCCAGGGCCACGCAGGCATCGTTGGCCGAGGCGACGGCCACCGCCTTGATGAGGTCCTCCACGGTGATGCGCTCGCCGGCCTCCAGGAAGGCCGTGCTGCCCGGGGTCCCCTGGGCCCGGGGGCTGACGGTCACCTGATCCTGGAGGCGGATCTGGCCGGCGTCGATGGCCTCCAGGGTGAGCAGCAGGGTCATCAGCTTGGAGATGCTGGCCGGGTGGCGCGGCTCGTCGCCGTTCTTCTGCCAGAGGATCTGGCCGCTGGCGGGGTCCATGACCAGCAGGGCGGCCGACTGGGTGCGGAAGCCGGGTCCTCCGGCCTCCTCGCCCTCCTTGGCCGGCGGCGGGCCGGCCGGTTCCGGCGCGGTGGCGGCCGTGGCGGGGGCGGTGGCCGCCACGAGCCCGGTGACCGCCAGCCAGGCGGTCACCGCCACCAGGGCGGCGGCCCGCGCGAGGCCGGTCCCTCGCTTCGCTCCCCGGCACCCCGTCGTCGCCGGCCGCGGACGCGGCACGGGCACCCCACATCCCCCCTCGCAGTGGATCGGGCCTACCGTTCGGAGGTAGGTTTTCCCGGGACCGGGAGCCTATGCGCCGGGGCGCCAGGCCCCTCCGCCGGCCGGGGCCCGCGGGGCTGGGGACAGGCTGCGGGGTGGTGGAGCGGGCGCGGCGGCCGGGTGGGCCACCGGGGCGCGGGCCGGTCAGGGCCCCGCCTTGATCAAGCGGTCGAGCGCCGTCGCCACCGCCCCCACCAGCGCCCGGTCGTCGCCGGGCAGGAGGGTGCGCGGGTCGAACCAGAGGATCTCGTCCTGGATCCGGGCCACCACGGGGGGGTCGCCCTGGCGGAGCGCTGCGGCCAGGGTGGCGGCGGCCACCCCGGGCACCTCGAGCCCCACCAGGGTGGTGGGCCAGGGGACCTCGGGCAAGCTGCCGCCGCCGGCCTGGGATTCGCCGGGCGCCAGCCGGATCCGCCCCCGGCCGCCCAGGGCCCGGCGCAGGCGGGCCGCCAGGCGCCGGGCCGCCCGGGCCAGTTCCTCCGGAGGGCGGGACAGCATGGCCAGGACGGGCACCTGCCGGTAGGCCCCGTCCGGATCGAGGTAGAGGCGCAAGGTCGCCTCCAGGCCCGCCAGCACCAGCTTGTCGCAGCGCAGGGCCCGCATCAGCGGGTGCCGCCTCAGGCGGGCGACCAGGTCGGCCCGCCCCACCACGATGCCGGCCTGGGGGCCTCCCAGCAGCTTGTCCCCGCTGAAGGTGACCAGGTCGGCCCCCTGGGCCAGGCTGGTGCGCACGGCGGGCTCCGCCGCGAGGCCCGCGGCCCCGAGGCCCGTGGCCGGGCCGCTGGCCGGGGGGACCAGCAGGCCGCTGCCCAGGTCGTCCACCACCGGCAGGCCGTGGCGCCGGCCCAGCTGGACCAGCTCCTCCAGGGGCACGCTGGCGGTGAACCCCACGATGCGATAGTTGCTGGTGTGAACCCGCAGGAGCAGGGCGGTCTCGGGGCCGATGGCCGCCTCGTAGTCGGCCAGGCGGGTCTTGTTGGTGGTGCCCACCTCCACCAGCCGGGCCCCGCTGGCGGCCAGGATCTCGGGGATCCGGAAGGACCCGCCGATCTCCACCAGCTGCCCCCGCGAGACCACCACCTCCCGTCCTGCCGCCAGGGTGGCCAGCACGAGGAACACGGCGGCCGCGTTGTTGTTGACCACCAGGGCGTCCTCGGCGCCGGTCAGCCGCCGGAGCAGGTAACGGACGTGGTCCAGCCGGGAGCCCCGCCCCCCGGAGTCCGGGTCGTATTCCAGGGTGGAGTAGGACCCGGCCACCTCGGCGACGGCGGCCACCGCCGGCGGCGCCAGGGGCGCCCGCCCCAGGTTCGTATGGAGGACGATGCCCGTGGCGTTGATCACCCGCCGCAGGGACGGGCGGGCCAGGGCGGCCAGCCGCCGGGCCGCCGCCTCGGCCAGCTGGTCCGGGGACCGGGGTTCGGCGCCCTGGCGGCGGAGCTGGCGTTCCTCCTCTAAAACCTCCCGGACCACGGCCGTGGCCCAGGGGGCCGCCGGTCCCTGGGCTGCGGCCCGCACGGCCGGGTGCTGCTGGAGCCGGTGGACCGCCGGCAACGAGCGCAGGGTCGCCGCCGTCCGGGCCGCAGGCTTCGGAGAGGCCGCCGCCCTGGTCGCGGGGTCCGGAGAGACCGCCGTCCCGGTCGCGGGCTCCGGGGAGGCCGGCGGCTGGCGCCGGTCGGATCCGCTCACCGGTCCCACCCCTCGGTCGCCGGCAGCGGCTCCCCCGCCGGCCCGGCTCCCGGCGCCCCAACCCCCGGGGCCAGCCGCGGGTGGGCCCGGCGGTAGGCCTCCAGCAGGTGATGCCGGGTCAGGTGGGTGTAGATCTGGGTGGTCGAGATGTCGGCATGTCCGAGCATCTCCTGCACCGAACGGAGGTCGGCACCGTTTTCGAGCAGGTGCGTGGCGAAGGAG
>DATCLH010000234.1:0-1871 GCA_036564035.1 Thermaerobacter sp. | reverse complement strand
CGGTTGCAGGGGGCACCCGTCACCGCCACCGACCTGCGCTCGGGCGCGGCGCTGGTGCTGGCCGGCCTGGGCGCCGAGGGCGTCACGGAAGTCAGCGGCGTCCATCACATCGACCGGGGTTACGTGGCCATCGAGCGCAAGCTGCGGGCCCTGGGTGCCGACGTGGCGCGCCTTTCCACCGAAGACGATCCCGTCGCCGCTGCGCTGCTCATGCGCTGACCGCCCCGCTCCCCCTGCCCTGATCCCGGGGGCCCGGACCCCTCCCCGCGCCTGGCGGTGCCGCGACGGCGGCCCGGGGGCGGCGGGCGGGCGGCGACCCCGGCCGATCCCCCGGGGGCTGGCGCGGGGTGGCACCGCGACAGGCCGCGACGCAGGGAACGGCGGCGGCCTTGCCAGCTCACACCGCTCTCATGCGGCGCTGCGGTCGCCCTCTCAAGCGGCGCCGCGATCGCCCCGACCCAGAGAAGACTAGGGGCCGGACGACGACCGGCGCACCGGTGGTCGTCCGGCCCTCGCTCCATGGGAAGCGCCCGTCGGATGGGGGGCACCGGTTTTCAAGGCCGCCTCCCCGGGGGCATGTCCTCCGGCGGGGCGGCATACAGATCCCCAGAACCCAAGACGCCGTAGGGGGGATCGCCCTTGCCCGTTCTGCCGGCGTGGCGGCGCCCCGTGGCCGGCTGGTTCCTCCTGGCCCTGGTGCTGACGGTGCTCCTGCCCTTCCTGGTGGTGGTGACGAAAGGCTTGCGGATCGAGACGCCGCAGGCGCCGGCGGTGCCGCTGGACCCTGGCGAGCTGCCGGTACGGGTGTGGGTGCCGGACCGGAACGCCGTGGAGACCTTGCCCCTTGAGGTCTACATCGCGGGGGTGGTGGCGGCGGAGATGCCCGCCAGCTTCCACCCGGAGGCCTTGAAGGCCCAGGCCGTGGCCGCCCGCACCTACACCGTGCGGCAGATGCAGGTCTTCGGCGGGCCGGGTTGCCGCCAGCACCCCGAGGCCGACGTCTGTGGCGATCCCCAGACGGGCCAGGCATGGCAGCCCCTGGAGGCCCGGCGCCGCCAGTGGGGCCTCTGGAACGGCTGGCGCTTCACCCGGAAGATCCAGCAGGCCGTTCGGGACACGGCAGGCCTGATCCTGGTCTACCAGGGAGCGCCCATCGACGCGGTCTATCACTCCACCTCCGGCGGGCGCACGGAGGACGCCGCCGCGGTGTGGGGGAACCAGGTGCCCTACCTGCGGCCGGTCGACTCCCCCTGGGAGACGGGCTCGCCCCACTGGCGCAGCACCCGGACCATGCCCCTGGACGAGTTCGCCCGGCGCCTGGAGGTCGACCCCAAGGTGGTCCGGGGGCTACCTGGCGACCAGTGCTTTTCCCGGATCGAGCCGTCGCCGGGAGGCCGGGTGGGGCAGGCGACGCTGGGCGAGAAGACCTATACCGGTCCCCAGCTGCGCCAGCGGCTGGACCTGCCGTCCACCTGGTGGACCTGCCGCCGGCAGGGCGACCGGCTCACCTTCGAGATCCGCGGCTGGGGCCATGGGGTCGGGATGTCCCAGTACGGCGCCGACGGAATGGCCCGCCAGGGGCGCACCTTCGAACAGATCCTCCGGCACTACTATCCGGGAACCAGCCTGCGACCCATCTTCAGCGAATAGGACCGAACCGGTAGGACCGAACCGGGCCCGGGCCCAGCGGCAGGGCCCCTCGGCGCGGGTTTTGCCCCACCCAGGCGGGATTCCTGCATAAATGCACCAGCCCTGGTAACACTACCGGCCAGAGGTGGTGCCACATGCAGGAGACCCCGCAGAGCGGGCAGAGCCGCATGCCCGGCCGGCTGGCCAGCTGGATGGCCAAGATGCGGGGCCGGCCGGCACTG
>DATCLH010000233.1:0-5299 GCA_036564035.1 Thermaerobacter sp. | reverse complement strand
TAGGCCAGGCCTCCCAGGCCCGGCACCATGATGCGCTGGAAGAGGTCGTTGACCGCGGCCAGCACCGCCGGCCGGCTGCGGAAGTTGGCGTTGAGGCCGATGCGCCAGCCCTGCCCATCCGGGGCGTCCCTGCGCTTCTCTCCGGGGGATTCCGCCTCCGGCGGGAGGGGACGGTAGCGCCGGTAGCGGGCCAGGAACAGACCGGGTTCCGCCTGCCGGAAGGCGTAGATGCTCTGCTTGACGTCGCCGACCATGAACAGGTTGGCCGGGGTCTCGCTCCCGTCGCCCGTCACCAGCTGCAGGATGGCGTCCTGGAGCGGATTGATGTCCTGGTACTCGTCCACCAGGACCTCCTGGAAGAACCGGCGCAGCTCGCGGGCGACGGGCGAGGGCCGGAGCTCGCCGGGGGGCGCCTCGGGGTCCAGCAGGACCCGGAGCGCGTAGTGTTCCATGTCGGTGAAGTCCATCAGCCCCCGGTCGCGCTTGGCGGCCTGGAGGGACCGGGCGAAGTCTTCACACAGGTCGACCAGCGTGGCCACGTAGGGTTCGATCCGCCCGAGGTCGGCCGCCACCTCGTGGCCGGGGCGGGTCCACAGTCCCTGGGCCAGGTCGCGTAACGCCCGCTTGACCTTGTCCCGCCCCTTGCGGACACGGCTGTGGGACGGGTCCTTCGAATTCGGGTTGTTGGGAAGCCGTGGCCACCCCTCGGCCGCCGCCTGGACCAGGCGCCGGACCCCCTCCCATCCGGCCCCCTGCAGCTCGGCCGCCAGGGCCTGAAGGCGCGACGCGTCGCCGGTCAGGGTCTCCTCCCAGACGATGGGGCCACCCGGTTGCCGGCACTGGGCCGCCAGGCCCTCGAGGGTCCGGACGTGGCGCTGGAGGGAGCGGACGAGGCCGTCCCGCACCACGGCGAACCAATCGCTCGCCTCCAGGGCGGCGGCGGCGTCCCGGTAGGCCTGGGGCAGGGTTCGCAACCACGCCTCCGGCCATGGCCGGGCATAGGCGCTATCGTACAGCCGCAGCACCAGCTGGCGCAGGTCCTCGTCGCCGCGGGTTCCCCCATAGGCCTCCACCAGGTCGAGGAAGGCGGGCGACGCCTCGGCATACCGCCGCTCGAAGACCTCGTCGAGGACTTCATACCGCAAGAGTTGCGCCTCGTGCTCGCCGGCCACCCGGGTCGCCGGGTCCAGGCCCAAGCGGTAGAAGTACTGCCGGGCCAGCCGCAGGCAGAAGCTGTGGAGCGTGGAGATGGACGCCCGTCCCAGGAGGGCCAGCTGCCGGCGCAGCCGCGCGTCCTGGGGCCGTTCGGCCAGGGCTTCCTCCAGCCGGTTCCGGATCCGTTCCTTCATCTCGGCGGCGGCGGCCTCGGTGAAGGTGACCACCAGCAGCCGGTCGATCTCCACCGGTTCCCGCGGGTCGAGGAGGCGCCGGATGATCCGCTCCACCAGCACCGAGGTCTTGCCGGCACCCGCCGCCGCGCTGACCAGGATGGTGCCCCGCATCCGGATGGCCTGCTGCTGGGCCGGCGTCCAGCGGCGGCCGGCACCGGCGCCGGTCGCCGGCGGTACGTCCGGGTCGCGGTCCGGCATGGTCTGGCTCATGAACCCGTCGCCCCCTCCCCCTGCTGTGGCGGCGTGCCCGCCATGGGCTCCGAGGGCCCCGCGATCACCGGGGTGCCCTGGGACGCGCCGGCCAGCCGCTCCAGCACCTCCCGGGATCGCAGCGGGCGCAGGGCCCGGTAATGGTTGCCGGGGATCCGCGGGTCGAACTGGCAAACGGCCCGGTAGCGGCACAGGCTGCACGGCGACTCGTCCTTCAACCGGTAGGGCGCCACGTCGGCTCGGCCCGCCAAGAGGGTCGCCGCCATGGCCTTGACCCGGTCCTCCACATGGCGGAACAGGGCCTCCAGGCGCTCCCGGTCCAGGACCCGGGAGCGGGCGTCGGGCCGGCCGTCCCGCTTCCGCAACGTCACCGGGACCAGGGTCGACAGCCGTTCGCCGGGCCCGTGGGCCGCGAAGACCTCCTGATCGTCCAGCAGCCAGCCTTGAGGTCGCAGCATCTTGCCGTCCCGCCGGCGGGCCGCTTCTTCGGGGTCCAGGGGCCCCTCGGCATCCAGATAGGGATCGGCCACAGGGACGAATAGAAGCGCCGCCGGCTCAAGCTCGGGTGCCGCGGCTGCCGGGACACCTGTTCCGGCCCCGGCCGGCCCCCCCTGCTGCCCGGCGCCGGCTTCGGGGCCACCGGCGGGTGGCGAGCCCGGGTCCGCAGCGGCCGGCCCCGTGGCCTGACCGGCCCTGGACCCTTGCAGCAGCCGGGCGCCGGCGCGGGTCGCCACCCAGAGGTACACGGGCAGTTGTAAAGCCAGGCCGTAGTACACCCGGTCCAGGGGCAGGTCCTTGCGGCCGCTCTTGTAATCGATGACCCGCACCAGCCACCGGCCCGCCGGGCTCCGGGCCGCGTCGATCCGGTCGATGCGGCCGTGAAGGGCGAGGCGCTCTTGGGGGCCCAGCGCCCACGGGACCACGGGCAACGCGGGGTGGTCCGGGCCGAACTCCACCTCCACGGCCAGGGGCCGGAAGGCGCCATGCCGCGCCTGGTCAACCAGGCGGCGGGCCGTCCGCACCAGGGTCTGGCGGGCCCGTTCGATCAAGTACGCCTGGTACGCGGTGCTGGTGGCGGCCTCTTCCGCCAGCCGGGGGCGAATGGCGTCCAGCGCCTCCCCGACCAGCCGGTCGACGGCCTCTCCGTCCAGATCGGCCCAGTCCAGGCCCCGCTCCCAGACGCGCCGGGACAGCAAGCTAAGGGCGGCGTGGTAGATCCGGCCCAGCTGCGGGGCGTCCAGGCGGCGGACCTCCCGCTCCGCCAGGGCCAGGCCGTGGGCGGCGAAGTGCTGGAAGGGGCAGGCGGCCAGGCGTTCCAGGCGGCTGACGCTGGTATGGACCTCCCACTGCCCTTCCCGGGGCCGGGCATAGAGCTGCCGGGCCAGGTCGCGCCCTAAGGGATCGACCTGGTTGGAATGGACCAGCGACCGCAAGGCCTGAAGGGCCCGCTCCCGGACGGCCGGCTCGGTGACGGCCCACTGGTAGAGGACCTGCCACCCGGTCGCCGCCGGGGGCTGCGCCGCCGCCGACCCGACCTCCCGCCCCAGCAGCCGGACCAGCTGGTCCACCGCCTGGGTCGCCGTGGCAACCCCGGCGGGCCCCTCCACCTCAGCGGGCGTCACCCGCAAGGCGGGGAACAGCACCTGCAAGCGGCGGGTCAACCATGCCGGCGCCACGGCCCGCCCCTCTTCGTCCCCCAGGGGATAGCTGACCCACAGCCGCTCCCGCGCCCGGGTGAGGGCGACGTACGTATGGTACTGCTCGTGCAGGGCGCGGACCCGGCCCGGCGGGCCGAGCTCGAGGCCGCCATCCGCCAGTTCCTCCCGCTCCCCGTCGGTGAAGATGGCGTCCTCCTCGATCCGCCGCGGGAAGGCGTCGTCGGTGGCCCCCAGGAGGAAGGCCGCCCGGGCGCTGGGGTGCCGCGAGCGCTCCACGCTCCCGGCCACCACCTGATCGAGCCCCGGCGGGATCAGACCGACCCGCAACCCCTCCATGCCCGCTTCGAGCACGCGGAGGAAGTCGGCCAGCGTCAGGGCCAGGTCCGGCAAGCTGGCGACCGCCTGCTCCAGGAGCTCGCAGATCCCGTTCCACACCTGCAGGTGCTCCTGGGCCGCATCCAGATCGCCCGCCCCTTCGGCCTCCTCGCTCCAGCGCACGATCTGGGCGGGTACGTCCAGATCGGTCAGCAGCTGGTACAACGCCTTGACCAGGGTCTCCACCGGCAGGGGCCGGCGCCGCCCTTCGGCCACGCGGGCGTGGAAGCGGCGCAGGGCCGCGGTCGCCTCGTCCCGCACGCGGTTGATCGCCTGCAGTTCCTCTTCCCATGTGGGCTCCGGTGCCTCGTCGTCCTCCAGGGTGAAGCGGTGCCGCCACCGCCAGGGCCTCCCCCGGTACCAGTGCTCCCCGCGGATGCCGAAGGCCAGGACGTAATTCTCCAGGCGGTCCACCGCCCCCCGCGCCACCGGGACCAGGTCCGTCTTGAGGTAGCGGAAGACCGCTTCATACGGCCAGTCGCCGGCCACCACCTCCAGGGCGGAACGCACCAGTTCCACCAGCGGGTGGTGTCCCACGGGCCGCCGGCGATCGACGAACAGGGGGATCCCATGCTCGGCGCAGGCTGCGGCCAGCAGGTCGTGGTACGCCTCGAGGTCCCGGGCGATGACCACCATGTCCCGGAAGCGGTACCCCTCCTCCCGGGCCAGCCGCAGCATCTCCCGGGCCGCCGCCGCCACCTCCGCCCGGCGGTCGGGCGCCGCCACCAGGGTGATCCCCTCGGCAGCCCCACCAAACCGCCGCCCGGGGAACTGGTAGAGCTCCCGCTCCAGGTGGGCCAGGGCCGGGTTGCGGAAGCGGGGCATGCCCGTGGCGTCCTGTCCCAGGGGGAGGACCCGGGCCGGTTCGACCGGGATCCCCTGCCGGGCCGCCAGGTCCAGCAGCTGGCGGGCGGTGACCCAGGTTGGGTGGAACAGCGCCGAGGCCTCGTCCTCCGCGGGCCGGGATCCGGGCCCGCTCCCGGCGCTGCCGCCGGCGGCGGTTTCGCCGGCCACGGCCCAGGGAACCTCCGTGGGGTCAAGGCAGAGGCTGACCTCGACCCGCTGGGCGACGGACATCAAGGCCCCCAGCACCCGCAGCTCGCCGGGGGTGAACCCGGTGAAGCCATCGACCCACACCAGGGCGCCCCGCAACCACCCGCTGGCGGGCAGGCGCTGCGCCAGCCCGTCCAGGGCGTGGCCCGGGTCGGTCAAACCCTTCTCTGCGAGAAAGGCCTGGTAGGCCTCAACCAGCAGGGCCAGGTCATGCAGCTTGACGGCCAGCAGGCCTTCCCGCCCCTGGGCGAGCCACGCCTCCCGTTGCCGCCACAGCTGGCTGGCGTCAATCCCGTAGGCGGCCAGCTCCGCCAGGGTCACGGCCAGGCGGTCGATGAACCCCGGCCGGTCGGCCACCCGGTGGAAGAGCTGCAGCCGTCCCGCCTCCCGCGCCAGAAGCGCCCGCAGGAGAAGCCGCTTGCCCAGTTCGCTGACCACCGGCCGAGCGCCCCCGCCGCCCTCCTGTTCGATCCACCAGGCGAGCCGCTGGAAGCTGGCCACCCGGGCGCGGGCGAAACCGCTGCGGCCCCAGCGCCGGCGGATCCGGGTCAGCAGGGCCTGCTCCATCTGGAAGGTGGCCTGCTCGGGGACCAGCAGGATCAGGGCTGGTCC
>DATCLH010000232.1:0-6352 GCA_036564035.1 Thermaerobacter sp. | reverse complement strand
ATCGACGCCCCGGCGCGGCGGGAGGCCGGGCTCGAGGGCGTTCCCGTGTGGTGGTGGACCGGCGGAGCAGGAACGTCCTTCCCGGGCGACGAAAACCCCACCTGAATCGGGCGCCGCCGGCCGGTTTCGGGCGGAAGGGGGCGCCCGGGGTGAGGAAAACGCCCGCAGCCGGTTCCCGCTGGGGGAGGAACCGGCCCGCCGGGCGGCCGCCAGGGGGGTGAAAGGTCCGCCCGGCCGTGCCATCCCGGAAAGGTTCCCACGATGGCGGCCAGGCGGCAAACCAGCCCGTTGGAGCCCGTCCCGGATTGGATCCGGGCCCGGTGCGGCGGCTTGCCGGACCCCGCGCCGCACCCCACCGTACCGGCGGCCCCGCACAGCCGGCGCGGGCGCCAGCGCCGGTCAGGCGGTTGCGGCGGGGCCGGCGATGTCCCGACGGAGCCCGGTGTTTCGCCTTCCGCGGGCTTGTCCGTCGCCCGGCGGGTCCCGAGCCCTCCCCCAGGGCGCGGCCCCGCCGCCGGCCCGGGCGCCCCGGTGGCGGCGGCCGCGGGCCGCTGGCCGCCCCGCCGCCGAGCCGCTGCGCGCCAGGAGCCGGTTCGTCCCACCCCACGTCACGGCCCATCCCATCCCCGGCCCGCGGGAGGTGGCAGCTGGTCATCGCCCAAAGGCCGTCGTGCGTCCTCAGGGGAAAGGGGAGAGGGCCATGCTCAACTCGCCGGCGATGTTCGTGGTGCTGGCGCTGATCGCCTACGGCATCGCCTACTGGGGGTACGGTCGCTGGTACGACCGGACGGTGTGGCGTCCGGATCCCAACCGCACCACCCCGGCCCACATGTACACCGACGGGGTCGAGTACTTCCCCGTCAGCCGCTACGTGCTCTGGGGATACCAGTACAAGAGCGTCGCCGCCCTGGGGCCGATCCTCGGGCCCTTCATCGCCATCCAGTACGGCTGGGTCCCCGCCTTGCTGTGGATCATCTTCGGCAATTTCTTCATCGGCTGGCTCCAGGACTACGGGGCCATCATGCTCTCGGTGCGCAACCAGGGGCGCTCCTTCGGTCCCATCACCTATGAGTTCACGGGCGCCGCGGGGCGCAGCACCCTGCTGGGCTTCATCCTGTTCTACCTGCTGATCATCTCGGCGACGTTCATCCAGCTGATCGCCGTCTTCTGGAACACCTTCGCGGGGTCGTTCGTGGCCACCGCCGGCATCATCCTGACCGGTGTGATCTGCGGGCAGCTGCTCTACAAGCGCCGCATGAACGTGGGCACGGTCACCCTGATCGCCTTCGTCCTGATGATCCTCTCCTTCTGGTTGGGCTCCACCAGCTTCGGCCAGGCGGTGAAGTTCAACCTGACGACCCAGGGCGCCCTGAACTTCAACGTCTGGCTGTGGGCGGCCCTGTGCTGCGTGATCCTGTACGTGGGCTCGATCCTGCCGCTGCCCACCTTCATCCAGCCCTTCAACTACGTGTCCTTCTTCCCGGCCATGTTCGCGGTGCTGGTGATCCTGGTGGGCGCGCTGATCACGCCGCTGACCGGCGTCACCCTGGCCCAGCCGGCCTACGTGGGCTTCTGGGGGCCGAAGGGCAGCTTCGCCGCCGGCGGCAACCCCATGTGGCCGGTGCTGTTCACGGCCATCGCCTGCGGCGCCATCTCGGGCTGGCATAGCCTGGTCAGCTCGTCCAGCACCGCCAAGCAGCTGGACATCGAGCCCGACGCCCACCCCGTGGGGGCCGGCGCCATGCTGGGCGAGGGGCTGCTGGCGCTGGTCTCCCTGGCCTCCTACATGGTGCTGAGCCCGGAGCGCATCGCCGAGCTGGGCGGCGCCAGCGTCGGCTCCTGGGTCTTCGGCGCCACCCTGATCACCAAGCCGATCCTGGGCACCTTCATGTCCGACGGCGCCATCCGGGTGTTCTTCGGCACGGTGCTGGTCATCTACGCCATCACCGTCCAGGCCCTGGTCACCCGCTTCTGGCGCCTGGTCTCGGTGGAGGTCTTCGGGGAGAGCATCCTCTCCCAGAAGCACGTGGCCACCTTCATCGGCCTCCTGCTGCCGTGGATCATGGCCGTCAGCGGCTCGTGGAACAACATCTGGCTGTTCTTCGGCGGATCCAACCAGCTGCTGGCGGGCCTGGCGCTGATGCTGATCACCATCCACCTGGCCCGGGTCAAGGCGCCCAGCCGCTACACCCTGATCCCGGCCCTGTTCATGATCGTCACCACCCTGGCGGCCATCGCCGTCCAGACGGTGCGGTTCCTCCAGGCGGCCCTGGGCGGTCCGGCCATGACCCTGACCCAGGATCCCCTCAAGACCCTGGCGCCCACCGTGGCCAACATCATCGACTGGGCGTCGGTGCTGATTGGGGTGGTCTTGTTCGTCCTTGGCCTGCGCATGGCGATCCTGACCTTCCAGGCGTACAGCCGGGCCAAGGCGGGGCTGCTGGCCCAGCCCCAGGCGGCACCCGGCGACTGATCGCGGACGAACGCGGCCGCTGCGGGCGGGCCCTGGGCTGGAGGGTCCGCCCGCGGCCGGCCCACCCGCGGAGCCCATCCGGCGAGGAGGAGGTGCGCGCCCATGTTCGGTCGGAAGGCCGCGCCGGCCAACGGCAACGGCAAGGAGCAAAAGGCCGGGTTCCTCACCAAGCTGCGGGGCGTCATGTACGGCATGGCCAGCCACGGCAACGTGACGGCGGCCCTGCGCACCCGCATGCACCTGGAGCACCTGTTCATGTTCATCACCCTGGGCGACATGCTGGGCATCCCGGTGCTGCCGCCCTACTACAGCCTGCGGATCCTGCCCTACGCGGTGCCCAACATCGAGTCCTGGAAGCAGCGGGTCTTCCGGGAGCGGGACTTTACCGACGCCATCTACTGACGGACCGGCGGACGCCGAAAGGGGAGGAATGGAGGCATGCCCACCCTGGTACGGCCCCGGGGGCTGGAGGCGTACTTCAACGAGCATCCTGAGGTGGAGATCGTCATCTTCGCCGGCAAGGGCGGCCTGGGCAAGACCACGTCCAGCTCGTCCCTGGCCTGGTACATGTCCCAGGTGAAGAAGAAGCGCACGCTGCTCTTCAGCACCGACCCCCAGGCCTCCTTGAGCGACATCTTCGAGCGCAACTTCTACGGCCTGGGCGAGGTGGAGGTGGCCCCCAACCTGTTCGTCGTCGAGATCGACGCGGACCGCCGGGTGGCCGACTACCAGGCGTCGGTGAAACAGAAGATCAAGGACATGTACGGCCTGGACGCCGTACCCCGCGAGATCGAGGAGTACATCGACTCGACCTCGGCCGAGCCGGCGATGTACGAGTCCGCCACCTACGACGCCATGGCGGAGCTGGTGGCGGCGCGCCAGTACGACATCTACATCTTCGACATGCCGCCCTTCGGCCACGGGGTGCGCATGGTGGCCATGGCGGACATCCTCTCCAAATGGGTGGAGAAGATCACCGAGGCTCGCTCCAAGGTGGCCGAGTACGACGCCATCGCCGCGACCCTCAAGGGCGAGAAGGGCCACGAGGATGCGGTGATGCAGGAGCTCATCGACATCCGCAACAAGATCAAGTCCTTCACCGACCTCATCACCGACCGCCGCCGCACGGCCTTCTTCATGGTGCTGATCCCGGAGAAGATGGCGATCCTGGACACCGAGCGGGCTTTGGCGATGTTCCACGCCCTGGGCATGGAGATGTCCGGCCTGGTGGTCAACCAGGTATATCCCCGGGAGCTGTTGGACCGGCCGGGCACCTCGGAATACCTGCGCAACCGGGTCCTCATGCAGCAGGAGCACCTGGCCGACATCGCCCGGAAGTTCGGCGACCGGGTGCAGTCGGTGGTGCCCATGTTCACCCGCGAGCCCAAGGGGCTGGAGATGATCGAGCAGGCGTCCCGCTATCTGATGAACTGCGACATCGCCCTGGAGGCCTGACGGTCTCTCACAAAGGAGTGACGACGGGTGCAGCACATCGCCACCTTCTTGCAGGAACACCCCCAGCTGAAGTTCGTCTTCACCGGGGGCAAGGGTGGGGTGGGGAAGACCATCTGCGCGGCCGTCCTGGCGTACCACTTCGCCGAGCAGGGCAAGCGGACGCTGCTGGCCAGCCTCAACCCCGTCCACTCCCTGACGTCGGTGTTCGGCCAGGATCTGACGGGCGGCCAGGTGCGGCCGGTCCAGGGGGTCGCCAACCTCTACGCCGTCGAAGTGGATGCCTCCGACGTGGTCGCCCGCTACCGGGAGAACATCGCCCAGCGGGTGCGGGAGTTCCTCAAGTACGCCGACATCCCCGTGGACGCCAAGCCCTTCGTCGACATCGCCGTGACGAACCCCGCCTTCGAGGAGTCGGCCATGTTCGACAAGATGGTCGACATCATGCTGCGGGAGGGGCAGGAGTACGACATCCTGGTCTTCGACACGGCGGCCGTGGCCAATGCGGTGCGGCTGATCGGCCTGTCCAAGATCTACGGGTTGTGGCTGCAGCGGATGATAGAGTCGCGCAAGGAGGCCTTGTCCCTGCGGGTCCAGCTCAGCTTCCGCAAGGACAAGGTGATGGAAGAGGTCAAGAAGGACCCGATGCTGGCCGACCTGATCGCCATGGACGAGCGGTTCAAGGCGGTCAAGCAGCTGCTGGTCGACCCCAACCGGACCGCCTTCTTCTTCGTCACCCTGCCCCTGGCGCTGCCGATCTCGGTGGTGACCCGGTTCATCAAGATGGTGCGCGCCTACGATATCCCCGTGGGCGGCGTGCTGGTCAACGGGGTGATCCGCGGCGAAGAGGTGGAGAAGGCCAGCAGCGACGAGTACCTGCTCAACAAGTACCAGGAGCAGGCGGGTTACCTGGAGCAGATCCAGCGGGAGCTGGGCGATCTGGTCCGCGCCTTCCTGCCGCTGTACAAGAGCGAGGTGCACGGCCTGGAGGCCCTCAAGCAGGCGGTGGACGACCTGTTCGATCCCGACCAGCATTGGGCCCTGGCCCAGGTGACGGGGTGAGGGCGCCGGACCCAGGGGCCGGACCCGGCGGGGTCCGGCCCCACCTGCTGGCCGTGCGCAGCGTGGTCTTTGGCACCTGCAACCTCTTGCTGCTGGGCGTGCCGGCCGGCTGGAGGCTGGGCGACGGGGCCTTCCCGCCGGAGGTGGATCGCTGGCAGGTGCGGGACGGCATCAGCTGGGCCACCGCCGGCCGCGGCCACTGGTGGCTGGCCAGCCGGGACGGCGCCGGGGGGGACGCGGCCCCCCGGGCCCGTGTCCGGGCCGAGCTGTTCCTGTCGGTGGTCCCGGCGGCTCCCGCCGGACGCGGTGCCGTGGGCGCGGGGACGCCGCCGGCGGCGGCACAGGGGTTGCGCCGGGTCGCAGCCCGCGGGGCGCTGGAGCTGGCGGGCCACCGGGGCTGGTGGGCCAAGGGCGCCGTGCGGAGGGGCTTCCCGGGCCGCTGGCGACCGGCCCGCACCCTGGTGCTGGACTGCGGGGCCACCGGCCGGCAACTGCAGCTGCGACTGGAGGCGGCCGCCGGTTGCCCGGAAGAGGAGCTGGAGACGGCCTGGCAGGCGATCCTGGCGGCGTGGCGCTGCCATTGAACAAGGGGGGCGTCCCGATGGCGGCCGGGGGAAGGGGGGAGCGGGTGGGGAACCGCTGGGGGCCGGCGGCGACGGCGGTCCGGCCCGGGCGGGCGGGCCGCCGTCCCGTGCGGGTCGAGGTGGTCGGTCTCTTCCCGCTCTATTTCAAGATGTGCCCGCGGGCCGTTCCCTGGGGGACCGGGTGCGACCTGGGGTGGCCGGAGGAGCAGGAGCAGGATTACCCGCCGGCGGAACGGGCGCGACAGCGCCAGCTGGAGGCCCTGGTGCACCACCTGGCCGGCCGCTTTGGCCCGCAGATCGACGTGGTCACCGTGCCCCTGACGTCCTGGCGCGGCACCTGGCTGGCCACCGGTTTCCGGTTGCGGACGGACGACGTCGCCGTGGTGGCCGGCGGCCGCTGTGTGCGCCTGGACGAAGGCTATGACGCCATCGACGACCTGGTGGCGGCCTTGCTGGCGGCGGGGGATGGGCGGGGCGACGCGCCGCGGTAGCCGGCAGGGCTCTGACGCGGTCGCTGCCAGGGCACCCGGTCGTTGAGGCAGGGGACTTGCCAACCAGGAAATAACAGGGGCGCCTACCTCCGGAGGCCTGGGCACCGAGATCGGCGCGCCCCGCGGGCCCGTGGCTTGCTGGCGCCGGATCTACGCCGAGTCCCGGGCGGCCAGTTGCAGCTCGCCGCGGGCCAGGCCGGCGGCCAGTTCCACGGCGCGGGCGATGTCGCTCTCCTCGCCGGGCGCGACGCCAAAGCTGACCTGCACCTGGGGGCTTTGCGCCTGGGTGG
>DATCLH010000231.1:0-3058 GCA_036564035.1 Thermaerobacter sp. | reverse complement strand
CGGAACATGGGGCGCTGCCAGGCCGTCTCGGCGCGGGCGTTGATGGGACCCGGCCGGGGGTCCTTGGCCCACGCGGGGACGAAGCCCCACTGAAGCCGGGCCGGTCGCCGCTCGCCGCCGGCCGCCACCACGGCCAGGACCTCCTGCCCGGGCGCCACGTTGTAGCGGGGCCCATGGCGGCCCTGCAGGTCGATGAGGAAGCGCCGCTCCAGCTCCACCGAAGGGGTCGTCAGGGTGAACCGGCCGCACATGGGATCTGCCCCTCTCCGGGTGCGGGTCCTGGAGGCCGTCGCCGGGCCGTCCCGGTTGCGCCACAATTATACCAGGTATGTCCAGAAGGGGGGGCCTCCCGTTCCGCAGCCGGGGCGGGCGACAAGGGCGTCAGCTCCCTTCCGCGGCCGTCCCTTCCACCGTCAGGGCCCGCCAGCCATGCACCAGGCGGCCCAGGGCCAGGGCATGGGTAACGACAGCCAGCAAGACCAGCGCCAGCAGGGGCGAACCCGCCAGCCCGGCCAGGCAGACCAGCAGGTAGCGGCCGTCCCGGTTGCCCGGCAGCCAGCGCAGCCACGGCGGATCGTCCCGCAGGGGGTCGAACCGGCGGCCCCCACCCCCGCGCCCTTCGGCCTCCTCCCCAACTCCCGCGCCGTCCGCCTTGGGCATCCGGGCCGCAGGCCGGTCCGCCGTCACCCGCAGCAACTGCAGCCGGTCCTTCATCAGGGCGGACAGCGGCAGGCCGGCCATGGCGGCCAGGGCCAGGGCGGCGGTGCTCACCGGGCCGGCCCCGGCAGCCCAGGCCCCGACCGCCAGGCCCGCCACCACCGCAGCGTCGGCGTAGCGGTCCAGCACCGTGTCGAGGAAGGCACCCCGGGGCTGGGCCTCCAGGCGCAGGCGGGCCAGCTCGCCGTCGCAACCGTCCAGGACCGAGCCCAGCTGGCACAGGATCCCGCCGGCCCAGGGCCATCCCGCCGCAAAGGCCGCCGCACCCGCCAGCGTGGTGACGAAGGCCAGCAGGGTCGCCCCGTTGGGTCCGACCCCCGCCGCCGCCAGGACCGCCGAGAGGGGTCGGGAAAGGCGGCGGTTGAGCCAGCGGGCCACGGGCCCGTCGCCCCCCGACGCGGTCGCGTGGTCCAGGAGCCGCCGGCGGGCCTGGGCCAGGGCGGCCGCGTCGTCCACGTCGACCCACCAGCCTGCTTCGGCGGGCACGGCCGCCAGCCGGCCGGTGGCCGCCAGGCGGCGGGCGGCGGCCGTCAAGGTGAGGGGCTCGGACAACCCGCCGGCGCCCCCGGTGCCCCCGGCGCCCCCGGCCCCAGCGGCCAGGGCGGCCAGTTCGTCCAGCAGGCCGTGGCCGGCCACGAACACCCCGGTGTCCACGGCATCGAAGGCATCCAGGTCCTTGCCGATGGCCACGATCCGCCGCCCGTCGCCGGCCGTCCGCACCTTGGTCGCCTCGGCCAAGTCGTGAACCTGGTCGAGCCGCCGGTCGACCAGCAGGAGGACCCCGCCCTCGGCCAGCTCCACCGCCCGCCGGCGGGCGGCCGCCACGACCTGGCGCACCAGGGCCGGGTCCACCACGTGATCGGCCATCAGCAGGAGGAACGGGCTCTGCACCCGCCCGCGCACCGCCAGCAAGGAGGCACCGTTGCCCCGCTCCCAGTCCACGGCCCGCACCGTCTCGACCCAGGGGCGGCCGGCGGCCTGCACCGCCCGTTCCACCGCCTCCGCCTCATGGCCCGTCACCACCAGCACGCGGCGGCAACCCGCCTGGCGGGCGACCCGGATCGCCCGCTCCACCAGGCTGATCCCGAACAGCCGGTACAGCGGCTTGGGACAGGAGGCGGCCGTGCGCCGGAAACGGGTTCCGGCGCCGGCCGCCAGCACCACCGCGTCCACGGCTCAGTCGCCCGCCTGGGTGCGAGCCGCCAGGGACTCGCCGCGGATGAAGGCTTCGACCAGGCGGCGCGCCTCGTCGTCGGTGTACTGCACCGGCGGGGACTTCATGAAGTAGGCGGAGACGGGCTCGATGGGCCCCGCCAGCCCCCGGTCGAGGGCCAGCTTGGTGCAGCGGATGGCGTCGATCATGACGCCGGCGCTGTTGGGCGAGTCCTGGACCGAGAGGCGCAACTCCAGCTCGATGGGCTGGTCGCCGAAGCCCGTGCCTTCCATGCGGATCATGCAGACCTTGTTGTCGTTGAGCCACGGGACGTAGTCGCTCGGTCCGATGTGGATGTCCTCGCCCGGCAAGGGCTCGCCCAGCTGGGATTGGACCGACTGGGTCTTGGACCGCTTCTTGCTCTTGAGCCGGCTGTGGTTCAGCATGTTGAGGAAGTCGGTGTTGCCGCCGAAGTTCAGCTGGTAGGTGCGGCGCAGCCGGACACCCCGGTCCTCGAACAGCCGGGTCAGCACCCGGTGGACGATGGTGGCGCCGACCTGGCTCTTGATGTCGTCGCCGACGACGGGCAGGCCCTTGCGGCGGAACCGCTCCGCCCAGCGCGGCGAGGAGGCGATGAACACCGGGATGGCGTTGATGAAGGCGACCCCGGCCTCCAGGGCCGCTTCAGCGTAGTAGCGGGTGGCCTGCTCCGACCCCACCGGCAGGTAGTTGATCAGGATCTCGGCCCCGGTCTCGCGCAGCACCCGGACCACGTCGACGGGCGGCTCGTCGGCCAGGACGAAGGTGCGGTCCTCGGGGTAGTCCGCCATGTGCTCGCTGAAACCGTCGAGCACAGGGCCCATCTGGACGGTCACCGGGATCTCGGGCAGGTCCGGGCAGAACACCGGCGTGCAGTTGGGCTTCGCCAGCAGCGCCTCCCGCAGAGGCTTGCCCACCTTCCTCCGGTCCACGTCGAAGGCAGCGACGATCTCGATATCCGCCGGGTAGTAGCCGCCCACATCGGGGTGCATCAAGCCCGTGCCTGCCTGCAACCGCTGGGGATCGCGGTAGTAGTAGATCCCCTGCACCAGGGAGCTGGCGCAGTTGCCCACTCCCGCGATGGCCACGCGGATCTTGCGCATCGCAGCTGCCCTCCCCTCGTTGCCCTGACGCGCCCGCCCGGGCCGG
>DATCLH010000230.1:0-1779 GCA_036564035.1 Thermaerobacter sp. | reverse complement strand
GCGAGGAACTCGCCCTCCACCAGGGTCGCCAGCCCGCCGCCCAGCTCCAGGAAACAGTACCCCTGCCCCCGGTAGGGTTCGGGCGCCGGGCCGCCCCTCTCGTCGGCGGCGATGGCCGCAGCTACCACCACCGCCTCCCCTGCGGCGAAGACCCCGGCCTTGGGCAGGGGCTGGCCGTTAGCCATCAGGATCTGGGTGCAGTCGCCGATGGCGTAGACCCGGGGGAAGGAGGTGCGCAAGGTGCCGGGGTCGACGGCGATCCAGCCGTCGGCCGGCGCCAGGCCCGCCTCCACGGCCACCGCCGGGATCCGGTGGGGCGGCACGCCCAGCAGCAGGTCGAAGGGTTCCCGCTGGCCCTCGGCGTCGACCAGGTGGCCGGGTTCGACCCGGACGAACCGGCGGTTGGGGTGGAAGGCGATCTGCCTCAGGCTCAGGCTCGACTCGATGGCCTGGCAGCCCGCGGGCCCGGCCACCGGCAACGAGCCGGGCTGGGGGGTGAAGACGGCCAGCTCGAAGCGCCGCCGGTCCGCGCCGCGGCGGCGCAGGGCCTCGTCGACCAGCAGGGCGGCCTCGTAGGGCGCGGGCGGGCACTTGTAGGGCAGGCCCAGGATGGCCACCACGATGCGGCCGCCGTCCATGGCCTCCAGGTGCCGGCCGGCCGCCAGGGCCTGGTCGGGATCGTACAGGTTGAAGGCGTTGGGCGCCTCCTGGAAGCCCGGGACCAGATCGGGCCGGGGCTGGGCGCCCAGGGCGACCACCAGGTGGTCCCATTCCAGGCGGCCCGCCTCTGCCAGGTCGACCCAGCCCCCGGCCGGGTCGATGGCCGTCACCCGGTCCTGCAGGTAGCGGATCCCCCGCGAAGCCAGGGCGTGCTTGGACCGGGTGGCCTCCCCCGGCCGGGTCTTCCCGACCAGGAGCCACGTCTTGCGGAACCCCAGCCGGAAGGTGGGGTTCGGATCGACCAGAACGACCTCCACATCCCCATCCAGCCGGGCGCGCAGCTCCAGGGCCGCCTTGATGCCGCCCCAGCCGCCCCCGGCGATGACGACCCGCCGGCCGGCCATGGGCTCACCTCCCGCAGGGTCACCCTTCGACGTCCAGACCCGCTTCCTCCAGGAACGCCCGCAGGAGCCGGCGCACCTCGCTGCCCCCGGCCAGGGTGACCAGTTCGTCCGCCAGGGCGCGGGCCTCTTCGTAGCGGAGCCCGCGGATCACCCGCTTGACCTCGGGCAGGGCCCGCGGGTGCATGCTGAGCTCGTGCAGGCCTGCCCCCACCAGGAAGGGCGCGGCCAGGGGATCGCCGCCCAGCTCGCCGCACACCCCGGCCCAGATCCCGGCCGCCTCGGCCGCCCGCCCCACCTCCAGGATCAGGCGCAGGACGGCGGGGTGCAGGGGGTCGTAGAGGGCGGCCACCCGCTGGCTGGTGCGGTCGACGGCCAGGGTGTACTGGGTGAGGTCGTTGGTGCCGATGGAGAAGAAGTCGACCTCGGCGGCCAGGACCCGGGCGGACAGGGCGGCGGCCGGGGTCTCCACCATGATCCCCACCTCCACCCGCCCCCAGGGCAATCCGTCCCGCTCCAGGCCGGCGGCTGCCTCTTCCACGGCCCGGCGCAGGCGGCGGACCTCGTCGACGGTGGCGACCATGGGGAACATCACGCTCACAGGGCCTTCCGCCGCCGCCCGCAAGGCCGCCCGCAGCTGGGCTTGGAGAAGGTCGGGCCGCTCCAGGCCCAGCCGGGCGCCGCGCCAGCCCAGGGCGGGGTTCATCTCCTCCGGCCA
>DATCLH010000229.1:0-5338 GCA_036564035.1 Thermaerobacter sp. | reverse complement strand
GGCCCCTTGAGTCGCGGCCCCCGGTGGGGACCCCCTGTGGGTCGCGGCCCGCGCTGGGGCCCCCTGTGGGGCGCGGCGCCAGCGAAGCGGGCCCGAAGCCCGACGCCGGCAAGAGGCCCTGCAGACCGGCGAGAGGCCCTGAACCGTACGGAAGCGGCGACCCGCAGAGGCGAGCCGGCCCGAAGGCCCGACGGCCTTCCGGAGCCGGAACCGATTGACAAGGGGGCGGGCAACATGACGTATCGCATCGCCGTCCTGCCGGGGGACGGCATCGGCCCCGAGGTGACCCGAGAAGCCGTTCGGGTCCTGGAAGCGGTGGGGGCGGCAGCCGGGATCCGCTTCGAATTCGTCGAGGCACCCATCGGTGGCGCGGCCGTGGAGGCCACCGGCGACCCCTTCCCGCCGGAGACGGAGCAGGCGTGCCTGGGCGCCGACGCCATCTTGCTGGGCGCGGTGGGCGGCCCCCGCTGGGACCGGGAACCGGTCCCCCGCCGGCCCGAGTCGGGCTTGCTGCGCCTGCGCAAGGCGGTGGGCGCCTTCGCCAACCTGCGGCCGGTGCGGGTTCATCCCGCCCTGGCGGGCCGGGGGCCGCTGCGGCCCGAGGTGGTGGGCGGCGGGGTCGACATCCTGATCGTCCGCGAGCTCACCGGCGGCCTCTACTACGGCGAGCGCGGGGTGCAGCAGGAGCCCTTCGGCGAGCGGGCCTACGACACCATGGTCTACACGACCCCGGAAGTGGAGCGGGTCGTCCGCATGGCCTTCCAGCTGGCCCGGGGCCGGCGGCGGCGGGTGGTCTCGGTCGACAAGAGCAACGTGCTGGAGACGTCGCGGCTGTGGCGCCGGGTCACCGAGGCCGTGGCCGAGGCCTTCGGCGACGTGGAGCTCGAGCACATGCTGGTGGACAGCGCCGCCATGCAGCTGGTCCGCGATCCCGGCCGCTTCGACGTCCTGGTGACCGAGAACACCTTCGGCGACATCCTGAGTGATCTCGGCGCGGCCCTGTGCGGGTCCCTGGGGCTGCTGCCGTCGGCCAGCCTGGGGCTGCCCGGGCGGCCGCCGCTGTTCGAGCCGGTCCACGGATCGGCCCCCGACATCGCCGGCCGGGGGATCGCCAACCCCCTGGGCGCCATCGCCTCGGCGGCCATGATGCTCCGTCACGCCTTCGGCCTCGAGCGGGAGGCCCGGGCGGTGGAGGAGGCCATCGACGACCTGCTGGCCGCCGGGCCCTGGACCCCGGACATCGCCCCCCACGGGGCACGGGCCGCGGGCACCGAGGACGTGGGCCGGGCCATCGCCCGCCGGGTCCGGGAGCTGCTGGCCCCCCCACCCCTGGAGCCGGTGGAGACGGTGGCGGTGTGGGGCAGCCGGGGCCCGCGGAACGGCCGCGGGTTCCAAGGGTACCCCGGCGTGGGCGGGGATGGAGTGGCCGCCGGGTGGATCGCCGGCGAGTACGGCTTCCGGCCGGTTCCTCCGGACGAACCGGCCCGGCCGGCCGCGGCGGCCTCCCGGGAGGAGCGTCCGGCCGGGGCGCCGGCACGCCGGGGAACCCGGGCGGGCACCACCCGCCGGCAGGCCCGGGCACGGAAGGGAGCGTGAAGCGGGTGACCTCCCAGCGGGGAACCACACCAGAGACAGCAAAAACGGCAGAGACAGCAGAGACGGCGGCGTCGGCCGACCCGGCCGTGTCGGCAGCGTCGGCAAGGTCGGCAGGGCCGGCGGCGGCGATGGAGGCGGCGGCGGCGAGGGCGGTCGGGGCGACGTCCCAGGCGGGGGCCACCAAGACGGTTCCCCCCGGGACGGGAACGGGAACCGGGACCAACGGCTTCGCCGCTCCCCTCCGCAGCCGGGAGGTGGTGGAGGGGTTCCACCGCGCCCCCCACCGCTCCCTCTTCAAGGCGATGGGCTACACCGACGAGGAGCTGCGCCGGCCGCTGATCGGGGTGATGAACAGCCGCAACGAGATCATCCCCGGCCACGTGCACCTGGACAACATCGCCCGGGCCGTCTGTGACGGGATCCGCATGGCCGGCGGCACGCCGATCCAGTTCGGCGTCATCGGCGTGGACGACGGCATCGCCATGGGCCACCGCGGCATGCGCTTCTCCCTGCCCAGCCGCGAGCTCATTGCCGACTCCATCGAGACGGTGACCGAGGCCCACCAGCTGGACGGCCTGGTGCTGATCCCCAACTGCGACAAGATCACGCCGGGGATGCTCATGGCCGCGGCCCGGCTGAACCTGCCCACGGTGGTGGTCAGCGGCGGGCCGATGATGGCCGGCAACGTCTTCGGCCGGGCCGTCAACCTGGCCACGGTCTTCGAGGGCGTGGGCGCCTTCCAGGCCGGGCGCATCACCGCCGAGGAGCTCTTCGAGCTGGAGGAGGCCGCGTGCCCCACCTGCGGCTCGTGCTCCGGCATGTTCACCGCCAACTCGATGAACTGCCTGACCGAGGCCATCGGCCTGGGGCTGCCCGGCAACGGCACCATCCCGGCGGTGGAGGCCGCCCGGCTGCGGCTGGCGAAGCAGGCCGGCATGCAGGTGATGGAGCTGGTGCGCCGGGGCATCCGCGCCCGGGACATCCTGACCGAGGCCGCCTTCCGCAACGCCCTGGCCGTCGACATGGCCCTGGGCTGTTCGACCAACACGGTGCTGCACCTCTTGGCCATCGCCCATGAGGCGGGCCTCGGCGACGTGATCACCCTGGACCTGATCGACGAAATCAGCCGCTCCACGCCCCAGCTCTGCAAGCTGGCCCCGGCCGGTCCCCACCACATCCAGGACCTGCACCAGGCCGGCGGCATCCAGGCGGTGCTGGCGGAGCTCCTGCGGGGCGGGCACGTGGACGGGTGGGTGCTGACGGTCACCGGCCGCACCCTGGCGGAGAACGTGGCCGCCGCCCAGGGCCGGATCCAGCGGGCCCGCGCCTGGCGCTCCGACGTGATCCGGACGCTGGAGGAGCCCTACAGCCCCGAAGGCGGCCTGGCCGTGCTGCGCGGCAACCTGGCGCCCGACGGGGCGGTGGTCAAACAGGGGGCGGTCGACCCGGCCATGCTGCGTCACCGCGGCCCGGCCCGGGTCTTCGACAGCGAGGAGGACGCGGCCGACGCCATCCGCCAGGGCCGCATCCGCCCCGGGGACGTGGTGGTGATCCGCTACGAGGGGCCGCGGGGCGGGCCCGGCATGCGGGAGATGCTGGCCATCACCGCCGCCCTGGCCGGCATGGGCCTCGACCGGGAGGTGGCCCTGATCACCGACGGCCGTTTCTCCGGCGCCACCCGGGGGGCCTCCATCGGCCACATCTCGCCGGAGGCCGCCGCCGGCGGGCCCATCGCCCTGGTGGAGGACGGCGACGAGATCGAGATCGACATCCCGGGCCGCCGCCTGGAGCTGCGGGTTCCTCCGGACGAACTGGCCCGCCGCCGCGAACGGTGGCAGCCGCGGCCGCCGCGGGAGGTCCGGGGCTATCTGGCCCGCTACGCCCGGATGGTGACGTCGGCCAACACGGGCGCGGTCCTGATGGGATGAGACGGGAGGAGGGACGGATCGTGTCCCAACCGGCGAAGCAAGCGACGGCCGCCGCCACCACCACCACCGCCACTGCCCCAGGCGGCCCCTCACCGGCACCCCGGCCTCCGTCCACACCGCCGCACGCGATGACGGGCGCCGGGCTCACGGCGGCGGTGGATTCCCCACCGATGAGCCGGCGGGCGCCGATGAGCGGGGCCGGCGCGGTGGTCCAGGTCCTGCTGGAGCAGGGCGTCGAGTGGATCTTCGGCATCCCGGGCGGGGCCGTGCTGCCCCTCTACGACGCCCTCTACGGCGCCCCCATCCGCCACGTGCTGGCCCGCCACGAGCAGGGCGCGGCGCTGGCCGCCGACGGCTACGCCCGGGCCAGCGGCCGGGTCGGGGTGTGCATCGCCACCTCCGGGCCCGGGGCGACCAACCTGATCACGGGCCTGGCCACCTCCTACCTGGATTCCGTCCCCGTGGTGGCCATCACCGGCAACGTGGGCCGGGCGTTCCTCGGCACCGACGCCTTCCAGGAGGCGGACACCTTTGGCGTCAGCATGCCGGTGACCAAGCACAACTACCTGGTGCTCGACCCCGAGGAGCTGCCCGCCATCCTGCGGGAGGCCTTCGCCGTGGCTGCGTCCGGCCGGCCCGGGCCGGTGCTGGTGGACATCCCCAAGGACGTCTTCACCACCACCATCTCCCCCGGGGCGTGGGACCGCCCGCTGTGGGGGCGAACGGCGGAGCCGGTACCGGCCGGCGGCGGCGAAGGCCCTGTTCAGCCCGCCCCATGGAGGCCCGCCGAGCACCGCCGCCTGGGGGACCTGGACGAGGCCGCCCGCCTGATCGCCCGCGCCCGCCGCCCCGTGCTCTACGCCGGAGGAGGCGTCATCGTGGCCGAGGCCGCCGAGGCCCTGCGCCGGCTGGCGGAACGGGCGGTTCTTCCCACCACCACCACCCTGATGGCCCTGGGGGCCATGCCCGGCGACCACCCCCTCTTCCTCGGCATGCCCGGCATGCACGGGACCTACGCCGCCAACATGGCCCTGACGGAGACCGACTGCCTGATCGCCGTCGGCGCCCGCTTCGACGACCGGGTGACCGGCAAGGTGTCGGACTTCGCCCCCGACGCCGCCGTCATCCACATCGACGTGGACGCCGCGGAGCTGGGGAAGGTCAAGGCCCCGCGGGTGGCCATCGCCGCCGACGCCCGGGACGGGCTGGCGGCCCTGGAGGCCGCCCTGGGCCGGGTTCCTCCGGACCAGTGGGCCGACCGGGGACCGTGGCTCGAGCGGATCGACGGGTGGAAGCAGGAGCACCCCTACCGGTACGACCGGGACCGGGCCCGCCGGGAGCTGCTCCCCCAGGCGGTGATCGAGGAGCTGGAGCGGGCCACGGATGGGGACGCCCTCGTGGTCACCGGCGTCGGCCAGCACCAGATGTGGGCGGCCATGTTCTACCGGTACCGGCGGCCCCGGCAGTTCCTGACCTCCGGGGGCCTGGGGACCATGGGCTTCGGGCTGCCTGCGGCCATCGGCGCCCAGCTGGCCCGGCCGGACGCCCGGGTGCTGTGCGTCGACGGCGACGGCAGCTTCCAGATGAACGTCCAGGAGCTGTCGACCCTGGCCGAGCTGGGCCTGCCAGTGAAAATTTTCATTATTAATAACGGGGCCCACGGCATGGTGCGGCAGTGGCAGGACCTGTTCTACGGGCAGCGCCTGTCGGCCAGCGTCTTCGAGCATCAGCCGGACTTCGTCAAGCTGGCCGAGGCGTACGGGGTGGCGGCCTACCGCATCACCCACCCGGACGAACTGGCCGGGACGGTGCGG
>DATCLH010000228.1:0-3312 GCA_036564035.1 Thermaerobacter sp. | reverse complement strand
TTGCGGCGGCCTTGGGCGGGCACGACCTTCGCTTCAGGAGACGCGCCCCAGCTTCTTCAGCCGCTGCATCAGGCGGGACTTCTTCCGCGCCGCGGCGTTGCGGTGGATCGCTCCCCGCAGGGCGGCCCGGTCGATGGCGCTCAGCGCCCGGCGCAGGGCGGTCTGGATCGCCCCCTCGTCCCCGCCGGAGAGGGCCTGTTCGAGGCGCCGGATGGCCGTCTTGATGCGGGTCTTGTACATCTTGTTGCGCAGGCGGTTGCGCTCCGCGATCCGGACCCGCTTGCGCGCCGAACGGGTGTTGGGCACTTTCTTCACCTCCGTGCCAGACTTTCATGTTAATCCACGGGGGCGGGCGGAGCAAGGGGCTCGGCGGGAGCGGCGACCAGCGTTTCCTGGCAACCGGGAATAGGGGCTCCACCGAAGGGTTAGCCTACAGCCGGTGAAGGAGCAAGCGGCTGGAAGGAGTGACCCTGGTGGTGATCGGCGCCATCATCCGCTTCATCGTCTCGGCCATCGTCCTCTTGCTGGTGGGGTTCCTGGTGCCCGGCTTCCGGATCATGGGCTTCGTCAACGCCTTGCTGGCTGCGGTGGCCATCGCCGCCATCGGCTGGTTGATCGAGGCGCTGCTCGGGCGCAACATCTCGCCGCAGGCCCGCGGGCTCGTCGGCTTCCTGACGGCGGCCGTGGTGATCTACGCCGTCCAGTTCATCGTGCCCGGCATGAGCGTGTCCATCCTGGGGGCCCTGCTGGCCTCGCTGATCATCGGCATCATCGACGCCTTCGTGCCCACGGAACTGCGCTGAGGGAACGACGTCCAGCGTGCGCCGGCCGGCCGGCGCGGGCCCGGGACACCGGCTCCCGGGCCTTTTCCGTCCAAGGCCTCCGTCCAAGGCCTGGGTCTTGAGCGGTCCCGGGCCTTTTGCTGGGATTTCTGGGATCCCTGCCCCTTTCGCCTGCCCTGCCTTTCGCCGGCTCCGCCCCCGACTGGGGTGGGGTGCGACCCCCGGCATGACCACCTTCTCCCACGCATAGGTGTGCTGCGGAGGCGAATGGAGGGACAGCCATGCCCGCAGACCGGCCTCCTGCGCACGGCCCGGCGGCAGGGGTTCCCCAGGATGACGGCCGTTCCACCCCCGCAACGAGCGATCCGGCGATGGAGCCGAAGGCGATGAGGATGGTGCCGCCCACGGCAGGCGCCACGGTACCCGCCCAGGCGGATCCCCAAGCGACGGCGGATCCCCAAGAGGGGGATCCCGCATCCACCGCGCCGCCGCCGGTCCCGTCGCCCCGGAGGGCGGTTCCCGAACCGGCCGGCGCGGAGGGGCTGCCCGTTTCCGGTGACGCCGGGGGCCCGGTCCCTGCCCCGCCCGGCGAGGGGACAGGCCCTGAGGTGGCGGCGACGGCCCCGCCCGCCCTGGGTCGACCGGTCCTGCGCCGCGCGGCCCCGGACCGGCGCGGTGCCGGCGCCACCACCGGTCAAGCCGCCGCCCGAGACCCGCGGGGGCGGGAGACCACGGCCCAGGGAACGGGCATCGCCGGCACCACCCGGCGGCTCGCCCCGGCGGACCCCGGCCCAGCGGCAGGGGCGGGGCCGCGGCGGGCGGAGGAACCGGCCCACGCCGCCGCCGAGATGGCGGCCAGCGCCGCCACCGGCCCCGCCGGCGGGCGGGCTGGCACCGCCGCTGCCGCTCCGGCCGGTGCCGCAGCCGCCCCGGCCGGCGCCGGTGCCGCCCGTGGTCCCGGTGTCGCGGCCGGTGCCGGTGTCGCCCGAGATCCCGGTGTCGCGGCCGGTGCCGGCGCCGCCGGCACGCCCCGGGACGGCGCCGCCGCCCCTCCCCGGGACGGCACCGCCGGCGCTGCCCCCGATGCCGCCGCCGGGAGATCAGGCGACGGTGGCGGAGGAACCGCCCCGGGCGGCGACCCCGACCGGCCGTCCCCGGGGCGCCGGCCGGCCGATCCCTGGGCCCTGATCGCCACCTACGCCGGCCTGGTGGCCGCGGTCTTCCTGTTCCTGGCCGGTTTGGGCGGCGGCCTGCCCTGGGACCGGTCGCACCCCCCGGGGGCCGGTGCTCCCGGGGGCCCCGTGGCGGGCGAGCAGGTGCCCGGCGCGCCCGGCCGGGAGCCGGCCGTGCCCGCCCTGAGCGGCGCCGGCGGCGCCGGGGACCCGTCCTCGGGGGCCGGAGCGGGGTCGGGGGACGCCGGCGCGCCCCAGGGGAGCGGCGGCGGTGCTGGTGGCGGTTCGACCCCCGGCCTGGCCGGCGGCGCGGCGCCGGGTGCGGCCGCCGGTCCCGCCGAGCCGGCCGAGCCCGATCTCTGGCAGGCCCTGGGGGAGCGGCTCTGGGGCTGGCGCGCCGCCCTGCGGGCGGTGTGGCCGGGTTCGTCCGGGGATGGGGGGCCGGAGGGGGCGGACCTGGGCCGCCGCCTGGTCCACCTGCTGACGGAAAAGGTGAGCGGCGTTCGTTTGGACGAGCCCCTGACCCTGGTGGCCGCCCAGTTCCCCGGCGAGCACCACCTGGAGGTCTTCGAGGAGGAGGGCGGTCCGGTGGTCGGCCGGCTGGCGCCGCCCGACATCCTGGCCGGCGGCTTGCCCAGGTTCCGGCCGCCGGCGGCCGCCGCCGGTGGCGACGAGGTGGCGGTGACGGGCGACCGGCCGCGGGTGCTGATCTACCACACCCACACCAGCGAGGCGTACGTGGGCGCCGTGCCGGCCGGGGCGGGGTTCGACCCGGCGGTGGAGGCCTTCACCAGCGATCCCGGTGCCAGCGTGGTGGGGGCGGGGGCCGTCATCCAGCAGGTGCTGGAGGAACGGGGCATCGGCGCCGTCCACCTGCGCCAGGTCTTCGACCGGGACGGCGAGCGGGTGACCCGGATCGGCAACTACCAGCGCTCCCTCAAGGCCCTGGTGGGCGGTGGGGATGAACCCGGCGTCCTCGACCGGTATCCCAGCGTGGACGTGGTGGTGGACGTCCACCGGGACGGGATTCCCCGGGAGTCCACGGTGGTCCGGGTGGGCGGCCAGCCGGCGGCGGGGATCCTCTTCGTGGTCGGCACCGACCGTCGCCTGGAACACCCCCAGTGGAAGAAGAACTACTGCTTCGTCCAATGGCTCGTGGCCGAGCTGAACCGCCGGCACCCGGGCCTGGTCAAGGGCGTGCTGGTCTCCGACAACCGCTACAACCAGCACGTGCGGCCGGGGGCGGTGCTGGTGGAGATCGGCGGCTACGGGAACACGCCGCAAGAGGCGGATCGCAGCGCCCGCATGTTCGCCGAGGCCCTGGCGGCGGTGATCGAGGCGGGCAAGGTGCCCCAGGC
>DATCLH010000227.1:0-18848 GCA_036564035.1 Thermaerobacter sp. | reverse complement strand
TACAACGGCAAGGAGCGGAAGAAGCTGAACTTCTCGGCCTCATCGGCCAGCTGAGGCCGGCGGGCCCGGCCGCCGAGACGGCGCCCGTCGGGCCGGTGGGACCGGGAAGGCGCAGGGGGTGCGAGCACCGCAGGCGCGGTGCTCTTTTCTTTCGCCCCCGGCCGTCTTGCGCCCTCGCCCGCTCGTTGCCCCACCGCCCAGGCCCACCCCTTCGCCCTGGCTTACCCTTTCGCCCGGGTCCCTGGCCGGCGGCTCGAACGCGCCGGACCCAGCCGCACACCGCGCAGCCACACCGCATAGCGCGGTGGCGAGACCGCCCCTGGGGCGGCAAGGACAGGGGCAGGCCGGGGGGGCCACCCCGGCGACGGCCGGAAAGGAGCCGCGGGCTCGAAGACGAAGTGCTCAAGGGTTTGCCATCCCGCCGCAGCGGACCGGTCCGGCCCGGCCGGGCCGCCGGTCCCGGCAAGACCCCCTTTCCCCGGCCGGCGCCCGTCCGGCCGGGACGGCGCAGCAAGCGGGGAGGGAGCCGCGGATTGCAGCAGGGGTCATCCCGGCCGGAAGGGCCCGTGGTGCGGGTGCGCGCCTACGCTAAGGTGAACCTGCACCTGCGCATCGGCCACCGCCGCCCCGACGGCTATCATGAGATCGACTCCATCATGCACCGCATCAGCTGGGGGGACGATTTGGAGCTGCGCTGGCGGCCCGACGGGGCGATCCACCTGGAGGTGGAGGTGGAAGGGGTCGGCCCTCCCGGTGCGGGCGGCGGGTTTCCCGGCCTGCCGGGCTCCGTCCCGTCCGGTCCCGACAACCTGGCCTGGCAGGCGGCCCGGCTCCTGCAGGAAGCCTTTGCGGTGCGGGCCGGCGTGGCCATCCGCTTGACGAAGCGGGTGGCGGCCGGCGCCGGTCTGGGCGGCGGCAGTGCCGACGCCGCCGCCGTCCTCCGCGGCCTGCGCCGCCTCTGGCGGGTCGACGTGGACGGCGCGACCCTGCGCCGGCTGGCGCAGGACCTGGGGGCCGACATCCCCTTCCTGCTGGGCGGCCGGGCCGCCCGGGTGCGGGGCAAGGGGGAGCGGATCGAACCCTTGCCCCCATGGCCCGGATTGCCCCTGGTGCTGGTGCCCCTGCCCCAGGCGGTGTCCACGGCCTGGGCGTACGGCGAATGGGACCGGCGCCGGGCCGCCGGCGGGATCGCCGGTGGGGGTGGCGGCCGGGGGGTGCCCGAACCGGAGGCCGACGGCGCCGGCGGCGAGGAGGCGGGCAGCGGCCAGGCCGTGGCCCGGGCGGTGGCCCAGCGGGACCTGGCGGCCCTGGCCCGCCTGGCCTGGAACGATTTCGAGCCCGTGGTGGCGACGGCGGTCCCCCAGGTGACGGCGGCCCTGGCGGCGTTGCGGCGGGAGGGCGCCGTGGTGGCCCGGATGAGCGGGAGCGGGCCCGTGGTTTGGGGGATCTTCCCCGATGAGGAGGCGGCCCGGCGGGCATGGGGGCGGTTGCGCGCCGCCTACCCCGCCGCCCGCATGGTGCGGACCTTGTAGCCGGACCGGGCCACGGATGGCTTCGGGTAGGGGCTGGACGGGGCCGGTTCATGGCACGGCCCGGAGGATGGCGCGGCACCGGCCGGCAGGGCAAGCCGGTGACGGCAGCGGGTGAGGTGGAAGCTGCGTGGACGGTGAGTTGGGGGCGGTGATCCTGGCAGGGCGCCGCAACACCGGGGCCTTGCAGGAGGTGCACGGGGCCGCGTGGGAGGCGCTGATCCCCCTGGCCGGCCGGCCCATGGTGGCCTGGGTGGCCTCGGCCTGCCTGGCCGCGCCGTCCCTGGGCCATGTGGTGCTGGTTGGCCCCGACCCCTGCGGGGCCGACGCCGAGCTGGCCCAGGCGCGGGCGGCGGGCCGTCTCGGCGTGGTGGAACCCGGCGACGACCTGCTGGGCAGCGTGCGCCATGGCCTGGCGGGCCTGCAGGCCGCCCTGCCCGGGGCGGCCGGGGTGGTGCTGGTGACGGGCGACGTGCCCCTGATCGACGGCGCCATGCTGGAGCGATTCCTCCAGGCCATCCCCGCCGGGGCCGACGTGGGGTATCCCATCGCCCGGCGGGAGCGGATGGAGGAGCGGTTCCCCGGCGCCGTCCGGACCTACGTGCGGCTGCGGGACGGCGAGTTCACCGGGGGCAACGCCCTCTACCTGCGGCTGGCCGCCGCGCCCAGGGCGCTCCAGTGGGCGGAAGCCCTATACGCCGCCCGCAAACAGCCCTGGAAACTGGCGATGATGTTCGGCCCGGTCGTGTTGATGCGGGTCCTGGCGCGGCAGGCCACCGTGGCGGAGCTGGAGCGGCGCCTGGGGCGCCTGGCGGGCCTGCGGGCCCATGCGGTGGAGGTGGCGGACCCCGAGCTGGCCATGGACGTGGACAAGGCGGCCGACTACCGCCAGGCGGAGGCCCGGTTGCGGCAGGCGGCCGGTTCGTCCGCCGGCGGTGGGGGAACCGGTGGGGCGGGCGGAGGCGGGGCGGAAGGGACGGGCGCCGCCGCCGAGCCCCCGCCGGCCGGGCGGCCGGGAGGAGGGCCGGGCCGTGGCTAAGCTCAAGCGCAGCGAGCGGATCGCCGCCCTGGTCAAGCTGCTGGCGGACCGGCCGGGGCATCTGTGGTCCCTCAGCCAGTTCGCGGAGCGGTTCGCCACGGCCAAGTCGACCATCAGCGACGACCTTTCCCTGGTGAAGGCCGTCCTGGATCAGGAAGGCCTGGGCACCATTCGCACCTATCCGGGCGTGGCGGGCGGCGTCACCTACGAACCGCGGGTCACCGAGGCGGCCGCCTGGCAACTGGCGGAGGAACTGGCCGCCCAGCTGCGCGACCCCCAGCGGATCCTGCCGGGCGGGTTCGTCTACATGACGGACCTGCTCTTCTCGCCCGTCTGGGCCGAGCGCCTGGGGGCGCTGTTCGCCACCCGCTTCCGCGGCAACGAGCCGGACCTGGTGGCCACGGTGGAGACCAAGGGCATCCCCCTGGGGCTGATGACCGCCCGGGCCCTGGGGCGGCCGCTGGTCCTCCTCCGCCGGGACAGCCGGGTGACGGAGGGGCCGTCGGTCAGCATCACCTACGTGTCCGGGTCGTCCCAGCGCATCGCCACCATGTCCGTGCCGCGGCGGGCGGTGCCCCAGGGGGCCCGGGTCCTTCTCGTCGACGACTTCATGAAAGGCGGCGGGACCGCCCGCGGCATGATGGACTTGATGCGGGAGGTCGGCGCGCGGGTGGTGGGCCTGGGGGTGATGATCGCCACCGCGGAGCCGGCCCGTAAGCTGGTGGAGGATTACTTCGCCGTGGCGGTCCTGGAGGGCGTCGACACGGTGCGGCGCCAGGTGCGGGTGCGGCCGAGCCTGGGCCGTTGAGGGGCCGGGGTGGCCCCGCTTTCCGGCTGGACCCGGTTCAGGGGGCCTGCGGCCGGCCGGGGTGACGCCGCCGCAACCAGGGCTCGGCCGGGGGGATCCACCGGGGCCGGGAACCCCAAAGGCACCATGGGCGACGGGAGGCGTACCGGCATGACGGAACGGGGTCCGGAGGCGACGGAGGAACGCGGCGCGGCACCGGCCGGCGGCACGGCCGTCGACCTGGCCGCCATCCGGGAGGCGGCGGCCACCATCGCCGGGTTCGTCCATCGCACGCCCCTGCTGGGCTCGGCGGCCTTCTCCGAGCTGGCGGGGGCCGACGTGTTCCTCAAGCTGGAGAACCTGCAGAAGACCGGTTCCTTCAAGGTCCGCGGGGCGTTCAACCGGCTGGCGCGGCTGGATGCGGCGGCCCGGCGGCGGGGGGTGATCTGCGCCTCGGCGGGCAACCACGCCCAGGGCGTGGCCCTGGCGGGGGCCCGGCTGGGCATCCCGGTGACCGTCGTCATGCCCGAGACGGCGCCCACGACCAAGGTGGTGGCCACCCGGGGCTACGGCGCCGAGGTGGTCCTCCACGGCGACGGGTACGACGGGGCCTACGACATGGCCTGCCGCCTGGCGGACGAACGCGGCCTGACCTTCATCCACGCCTTCGACGACCCGCTGGTGGTGGCGGGGCAGGGCACCGTGGGCCTGGAGATTCTGGAGGACCTGCCGGACGTGGACACGGTGGTGGTGCCGGTGGGCGGCGGTGGGCTGATCGCCGGTATCGCCATCGCCCTGAAGGCCCTCAAGCCCGGCGTGCGGGTGGTGGGGGTGCAGCCCCAGGAGGCGCCGGCCCTGGCCCGGGCCTTCGTCACGGGGCGCCTGGAACCGGTGGAGCGGGCCCGGACCATCGCCGACGGGCTGGCGGTCAAGACGCCGCGGGAGATGACGTTTCACCTGATCCGCCGCTTCGTCGACGCCATGGTCACCGTCAGCGAGGAGGAGATCGCGCGGGCGATCCTGCTCTTGCTGGAGCGGGCCAAGCTGGTGGCCGAGGGCGCGGGGGCGGCGGCCCTGGCCGCCCTGCTGTACGGCAAGGTGCCGGGCGCGGGGCGCGTGGCGGTGGTCATCAGCGGCGGGAACATCGACGTCAACCTGCTGGCGCGGATCATCGAGCGGGGTCTTTTGGAGGACGGCCGCTTGATCCGCCTCCGCACCCTGGTCGCCGATCGCCCCGGGTCGCTGCAGGCCCTGCTCAAGGTGATCGCCGACTGTGGCGGCAACATCCTGGCCGTCTACCACGACCGGCTGCGCCACGAGGTGGCCCTGGGCGAGACCGAGGTGGAGCTGATCATCGAGACCCGGGATGCCGGGCACGTGGACGAGATTCGCCGGGCCCTGGGGCGCCACGGTTATACGGTCCACGGCCTGGACGCCGAGCCGGGCAGGGCCGGGGAGCCGGCCGGGCCGGCCACCCCGCGAGCAAGCGGGCTGTTCCAGAAATAGGTTTGTGATGGAAGGATTTGGCTCCGCGGCGGCGAATCCCCCTTCCCAGAAGGGGGGTGACGCCGTGGAGATCTCCGAGGTGCGCATCCGGCCGGTCAAGGGCGCGGGCCGCATGCGGGCCTTCGCCTCGGTGGTGTTCGGGGGGCAGTTCGTCGTCCACGAGCTCAAGGTCGTCGAGGGGGCGGAGGGGCGCATGTTCGTGGCCTTCCCGTCCAAGCGGGCGGCCAGCGGCGAGTACTTCGACATCGCCCACCCCATCACCGCCGACGCCCGGGACCGGATCCAGGAGGCGGTCCTGGCCGCCTACCGGCAGCAGGTGGGCGGTGTGGCGGCGGGGCAGGCGGGCTAGGCGGCGGGGATCCGGTGGCCCTGGCATCCCGGCGCCGGCCCGCCCGCCAGAGGGGGGAGCCGGTGGAGGCGCGGGGGCCGGCGGGACCCGAAGGTCCCGGGCCGGCCCTCGCGCCGTGCTGGAGACCCAGGGGTTCAGGGCCCGTCCCCGTCGCCCCGGGCCGGCGGAAGGCGGCTCGTCCAGGCCCCCGTCCCCGGCCGTGCACTGCGTACGGCTTGACCCTTTACCCGGGCATCCTGAATCTGATACACGAGGATTGGGGCGCTGCGGTGCCCGGCGCGCCGGGCCACCCCCGGCGGCGCCGGTAGCGAGGGCGGCAGCGCCCCGCCAGCCCAACAGGAGGGATGACCATGGCGGCACAGGTGGGGGACAAGGCCCCGGATTTCCGGCTGCCGGCGACCGGTCCGGAGGAGACCATCTCCCTGGGGCAGTTCCGCGGCAAGAAGAACGTGGTGTTGTACTTCTTCCCCTTCGCCTTCAGCTCCGTCTGCACCCAGGAGATGTGCGCCCTGCGCGACACCTACAACGAGCAGTTCAGCGGCCTGGACGCCCAGGTGCTGGGGATCAGCGTGGACAGCCCCTTCACCCTGCGGGCTTGGGCCGAGCAGCAGAAGTTCGACTTCCCCCTGCTCTCCGACTTCAACAAGGAAGTGTCCCGGGCATACGACGTGTACTACGATGAGCTGATGAACCTGCGCGGGGTGGCCAAGCGGGCGGCCTTCGTCATCGACAAGGATGGGATCATCCGCTACCGCTGGGTGACCGACGATCCCAAGGTGCTGCCCGACCAGGAGGCCATCCGGCGGGTCCTGACCGAGCTTCAGGGCTGAGGGCCTTGCGATCGGTGGAACGGGCTGCGCCGGCGCCCCTGATGCTGCGCTGGGCCGCCGGCTTGATCGACCTGGTCCTGCTGGCGGCCGCGGGCAACCTGGTCGGCCTGACGGTCCTGGAGGTGGCCGAACCCTGGGCCGGCGGGCCCGCCGCCCTGGCCCTGGCCGCAGCGGCCGTCGTGGCCACCGCCGCGGCCTACTTCGCCGTGGGCGAGGGGCGCTGGGGAACGACCCTGGGCAAGCTGGCCCTGGGGTTGCGCGTGGTCGGGGAGGACGGGCGGCCGCTGGGATGGCGGCGGGCGCTGGGCCGGTTCCTCATCCGTGTGGTGGGGACCGGCCTGGCCGGGGCCGGCTGGTGGCTGAGCCCGGGCCGGGGCCACGGGAGGGGCGCCTTGCCGTGGCATGACGCCCTCACCGGCACCCGGGTGGTCCGGTGGCAGCCGTGGCGGCCGGCCCCGGAGCCGGGACGGTGACCGCATCGTCGCGTCCGGCGCGGCGGTGCGGGAAGCTCGGGGCGATGCCAGGGGAATCCAGGGAAGGCGACGGGCGCTGCGGCACCCCGGGCGGCCAGTCAGGCCGGCCGGGGTGCCGGCGTGTGCCCCAGGGGAGGTCACCGAGTTGGATCAGCCGCTCCACGCCGTGATCCTGGCTGCGGGGCTGGGCAAGCGCATGCGGTCGAACCGGGCCAAGGTCCTCCACCCGGTGGCCGGCCGGCCCATGGTGGAGCACGTGGTCCGGGCCGCCGAGGCGGCGGGGGTCGACCGGGTGGTGGTCGTCGTCGGCCACCAGGGCGAGCAGGTGCAGGCCTTGCTGGGCGAGCGGGTGGTCTACGCCCGGCAGGAGGAGCCGCTGGGCACCGGCCACGCCGTGCTGCAGGCCGAGGCCGCCGTGACCGGCGCCCAGGACGTCCTGGTGCTTTACGGCGACACGCCCCTGCTGGAGGGCGCGCTGCTGCGCCAGCTGGTGGAGGCCCACCGGCAATCGGGCGCGGCCGCCACCCTGCTCACCGTCGAGCTGGACGACCCCACCGGCTACGGCCGGATCGTCCGGGATGCCGGCGGCCGGGTGGTGCGCATCGTCGAGGAGGCCGACGCCACCGCGGCCGAGCGGGCCATCCGGGAGGTCAACACCGGCATCGCCTGTTACCGGCGCGAGCCCCTGTTCGCCGCCTTGCGGCGGCTGACGCCGGCCAACGCCCAGGGCGAGTACTATCTGGTCGACGTGGTGGAACATTTGGGCCGGGAGGGGTACCCGGTCGCCACCGTCACCGCGCCCGACCCCCAGCAGGTGGAGGGGGTCAACGACCGGGAAGCCCTGGCCCGGGCGGAGGCCATCCTGCGCCAGCGCATCCGCCGCCGCTGGATGGCGGCGGGGGTCACCTTCATCGACCCGGACAGCGCCTGGGTCGACGACGACGTGGAGATCGGGCGGGACACGGTGATCTATCCCCAGACCGTGATCGCGGCCGGCTCCCGCATCGGCGAGGGATGCCGCATCGGTCCCGGCGCCCACATCACCGGCAGCGTGCTGGGCAACGGGGTGCAGGTCTGGTACTCGGTGGTGGAGGACAGCCAGCTGGGCGACGGCTGCCGCGTCGGGCCCTTCAGCCACCTGCGCCCGGGCTGCCGGATCGCCCCCGGCGTCCACATCGGCAACTTCGCCGAGTTGAAGAACGCGGAGGTCGGCGAAGGGACCAAGGTCAACCACCACTCCTACCTGGGCGACGCCCGGGTCGGCGCGGGGGTCAACATCGGCGCGGGCACGGTCACGGTGAACTACGACGGCGCCCGCAAGCACCCGACCGTCATCGAGGACGGGGCCTTCATCGGCTGCAACGCGAACCTGGTGGCTCCGGTGCGGGTGGGGCGCGGGGCCTACGTCGCCGCCGGTTCGACCATCAATCAGGACGTGCCGGCCGACGCCCTGGCCATCGCCCGGGAACGCCAGGTCAACAAAGAAGGATGGGCGGCCCGCTGGCGCCAGCGGGTCCGAGGGAGGAACGGCGATGGCGTACGATAGCGGGCGGCTGAAACTCTTCTCCGGCAGCGCCAATCCGGCGCTGGCCCGGGCCATCGCCCAGCACATCGGCGTTCCCCTGGGGGATCTGGAGCTGGGCCGGTTCGCCAACGGCGAGGTGCGGGTGTCGGTCAACGAGAGCGTGCGCGGGGCCGACGTGTTCGTCATCCAGCCCACCTGCCACCCGCCCAACGACACCTTGATGGAGCTCCTGGTGCTGCTCGATGCGCTGAAGCGGGCGTCGGCCTGGCGGGTCAACGCCGTCGTGCCCTTTTACGGCTATGCCCGCCAGGATCGCAAGACCCGGCCCCGCGAGCCCATCACGGCGAAGCTGGTCGCCAACCTGCTGACGGTGGCGGGGGCCGACCGGGTCGTCACCATGGACCTGCACGCCGGTCAGATCCAGGGGTTCTTCGACGTCCCCGTGGACCACCTGACGGCCGTGCCGCTGCTGGCCGACTACTTCGCCCGCAAGCGCCTGGACAAGCCGGTGGTCGTCTCCCCCGATCACGGCGGCGTCAGCCGCGCCCGGGAACTGGCCGACCGGCTGGGGGTGCCCATCGCCATCATCGACAAGCGCCGCCCGGAACCCGGGGTGGCCGAGGTGATGTCGGTGGTGGGCGAGGTGGAAGGGCGCACCGCCATCATGATCGACGACATCATCGACTCCGGGGGGACCATCCGCCACGGCGCCGAGGCCCTGATCGCCCTGGGCGCCCGGGCCGTCTACGCCTGTTGCACCCACGCCGTATTTTCCGGCAACGCCTTGCAAAAGCTGGCGGAGGCGCCCATCGAAGAGATCGTGGTGACGGACACGATCCCCCTGCCGCCCGGGGCGGAGAAGGCCCGGGTCAAGGTGCTGTCGGTGGCCCCCATCCTGGGCGAGGCCATCGTCCGCATCCACGAGGACCTGTCCGTCAGCCGGCTCTTCACGTGAACCCTTGCCTCCCTCGGGACCGCCGGATCCGGTTCGTCCGGCGGCCTGCAGCGGCCCGTGGATCCCGCCGCGGGCCGGGGGTCTCCCCGGCCGCGGGGCGGGCGGGCGCCCTTTGACACCGCCGGCGCCGGAGGGCTAAACTAGCGCCGGCTTGTGGCCGCTCGCCAATCGCAAGGGTCGGGAGGGATGTCCTGGTGCAAGCCGTGTTGCGTGCGGTTCCCCGGGAGCCCGGCCACCCGCGGCGGGTGCGCCGCGAGGGCGGCATCCCGGCGGTCCTGTACGGACCCAGCGGCAACTTTCCCATCCGGCTGGATGCCCGGGAGTTCCACCGGCTGCTGGCGTCGGGCCGGGCCCGGGGCGTGTTGACGGTGGAACTGGCGACGGACGGCCAGTCCCGCTCCGTCAGCGCCATGGTCAAGGAGCTCCAGTGGCACCCCGCCCGGGGCGACCTGCTCCACGTGGACCTGCTGGAGGTGCGGGAGGACGAGCCGGTGCGGGCGACCACGCCCATCGTCCTCCGGGGGACGGAGGAGGCCGAGAAGCGGGGCATCGTCCAGCACCAGCTGGCCGAGCTGGAGATCGAATGCCTGCCGCGGCACATCCCGCCGGCGGTGGAGGCCGACATCAGCCAGCTGCCGGTGGGCGAGGAGCTGCGGGTGCGGGACCTGGTGGTGCCGCCCCAGGTCCAGGTGCTGAACGACCCCGAGGAGATCGTGGCGGTCCTGCTGCCGCCCAAGGAGCTGGGCGCCGAGGAGGAGACCCCGGCCGAAGAGGCCGAGGCGGCCGCCGCGACCGAGGCGAAGGACGAGGCTTGATGCCCGGACCTGGCCGGGCCGGTGGAGGGACGGGGCCGGGGGCGGGCCGGCACCCCTGGTCGCGACCCGTGCCCGGGCCGCGGCGGCCCGGCGGGAACCGGGGCGACGGCGAGGACGGAGGCGGGGCCTGTGCCCCGGATCATCGTCGGGCTTGGCAACCCGGGGCCCGAGTATGAGGGCACCCGGCACAACGTGGGCTTTGCCGTGGTCGATGCCCTGGCCCGGCGGCTGCGGACGGCCGGCTGGCGCCGGGGCTTCCGCTCCCTCTGGACAGAGGGGGCCTGGCGCGGCCAGCCCGTCCTGCTGCTCAAGCCCCAGACCTACATGAACCTGAGCGGCGAGGCCGTGGAACAGGCCTGCCGCGCCCTGCGAGCCGAGCCGGCGGAGGTCCTGGTCGTCTATGATGACCTGGACCTCCCGCCCGGCCATTTGCGCTTGCGGCCGGGGGGCCGGGCCGGAGGCCACCGCGGGGTGGCATCGATCATCGAGGCCCTGGGGCGCGACGACTTCCCGCGGCTCCGGGTGGGCATCGGGCGGCCGCCGGCGGGCGTCGACGCCGCCGAGTACGTGCTGGCCCCCTTCACCGCGGAGGAACAGGCCTTGATGGCGGCCGCCGTGCAGCGGGCGGCGGAGGCGGTCCTGGCGGTGCTGTCCACCGGGCTGGACCGGGCCATGTCCCGCTACAACGGGCCGACCCCCTGGCCGCCGGCAACCCCGGGGGACGGCGCCGAAAGCGCAGGGCGCCGCGGGAGCGATGCCCACCGCGGGGACGGCCCTGGCCCCGGTGACCCGGCCGTCGACGGCGGAGGCGGAAGGACGACATGACCACCCTGCCAGCCCAGGACCTCACGGAGGATCTCTTGCGACTGTGGCAGCAGCTGCCGGAGTTCCCCTCCCTGGCGGGAGGGGTGCGGCGGGAACTCCCGGCCCAGGCGGTCTACGGCCTGTCCGGGCCGGCGGCGGCCAGCTTGCTGACGGCCCTGGCGGCCGCCACGGGGCGCACCCTGTTCGTCCTCACCGCCGACCAGGGGGCCGCCGATGCCCTGGCCGCCGACCTGCGGGCCTGGGTGCCGGCCGACCGGGTGGCCGTGTTCCCGGCCGTCGAGGTCCTTCCCTTCGAGGTCCTGGCCGCCAGCCCCGAGTTGCTGGCCCTCCGGGTGCAGGCCCTGGCCCGCCTCCGCCGTGGCCCGTGCCTGGTGGTGGCGCCCGTCGCCGCGGTGGCCCGTCGCCTTCCCCATCCCGAGCGGTGGGCCCGGGGCCTCTGCGAGCTGGAGCCGGGCCAGGTCATGGATCGGGATGCGCTCCTGGCCCGGCTGGTGGCGGCCGGCTATCGCCGGGCGGAGCAGGTGGACCGCCCCGGCGAGATGGCCGTCCGCGGCGGCATCGTCGACGTCTACCCACCTGCCGGCGATCCCGTGCGGATCGAGTTCTTCGGCGACGAGATCGACTCCCTGCGCCGGTTCGACCCGGGGACCCAGCGCTCCACCGAAGCCTTGCGCCACGTGGAGCTGGTGCCCGCCCGGGAACTGGTGCTGGACGACGCCGACTGGCAGCGGGGCCTGGCCGCCCTGGCGGAGGAGCTGGAGACCCTGCGGGAGCAGACCCGGCACCGGCGGGGTGGCACCGCCCGGCAGCTGCTGGAGCGGCTGGAGCAGGACCTGGCCCGGCTGGAGGCGGAGCGCCCCATCGACCTGGCGGAGCACTACCTGCCCTTCTTCGAACCCGAGATGGCCACCCTGCTGGACTACGCGCCGGGTCCCGCCCTGGCCGTCTGGGTCGAGCCCCGCTCCCTGGAAGAGGCCGTCGCCGACCGGGAACGCCAGTGGCAGGAGCGCCAGGCCGACCTGCTGGCCCGGGGGGAGATCCTGCCGGCCCAGGCCGCCCTGTACCTGGACGAACCGGCCCTCTGGCGGGCCCTGGCCACCCGGCCCGTCCTCTACCTGTCGCTGCTGGCCCGCACGCCGGGGCAAGGGCCCGAGCCGCGCCAGGTCTACGGCGTGACGGCCCGGCCGGCCCCCATGTTCCACGGCCAGTGGGACCTGTTCGAGGAGGAGGTCCGGACCTGGCAACGCCAGCAGTACCGGGTCCTCCTGGTGGCGGGGGACGGCGACCGGGCCAGCCGGCTGCACGGGGCGTTGCGGGAGGGGGAGGTCGCCGCTCGCCAGGTGGACGGGCTCACCTTGCCCGGCGCCGGCGAGGTGCTGGTGGCTCCGGCCAGCCTGAGCGAGGGTTTCGAGGTCCCCGCCCTGCGCTGGGTCGTCCTGACGGAGCGGGAGGTGCTGGGGCGCCGGGTCGCGCGGCGGCGCAGCCCCACCACCGGCGCCGACCGGGCCGAGACCCAGGCGCTGGAGCGGCTGGTCGACCTCAAGCCGGGCGATTACGTGGTCCACGTCCACCATGGCATCGGCCGCTTCCTCGGTCTCCGCACCATGGAGATCCAGGGAGTCCACCGGGACTACCTGACCCTGCAGTACGCCGGCGGTGACCGGCTGTACGTGCCGACGGACCAGATCGAGCTGGTTCAGAAGTACGTCGGCGCCGAGGGCCACCAGCCCCGCCTGGCCAAGCTCGGTTCCGGCGAGTGGAACAAGGTCAAGCAGCGGGTGAAGGAGTCGGTCCGTGAGATGGCCGGCGAGTTGCTGGCCCTCTACGCGGCGCGCCAGTCGGTCCGCGGCCACGCCTTCAGCCCCGATACGCCCTGGCAGCGCCAGTTCGAAGACGCCTTCCCCTACCAGGAGACGCCGGACCAGCTGGAGGCCATCGCCGCCATCAAGGCCGACATGGAGCGCCCCGTGCCCATGGACCGGTTGCTGGTGGGCGACGTGGGCTTCGGCAAGACGGAGGTGGCCATGCGGGCCGCCTTCAAGGCCGTTCAGGACGGCAAGCAGGTGGCGGTGCTGGTGCCCACCACCGTGCTGGCCTACCAGCACGAGCGCACCTTCAAGGAGCGGTTCGCGCCTTTCCCCGTCACCATCCGGACCTTGAGCCGTTTCGCCTCCCCGGCGGAGCAGGCCGAGATCCTGACGGGCCTGGCGCAGGGCACGGTGGACATCGTCATCGGCACCCACCGCCTGGTCCAGCCCGACGTGCGGTTCAAGGACCTGGGGCTGCTGATCATCGACGAGGAGCACCGCTTCGGCGTCGCCCACAAGGAGCGCCTCAAGCAGCTGAAGCAAAACGTGGACGTGCTGACCCTCTCGGCCACGCCGATCCCCCGCACCCTGCACATGGCCCTGGCGGGGATCCGCGATCTCAGCCGCATCGACACGCCGCCCGAGAACCGGTTCCCGGTCCAGACCTTCGTGGTGGAGTGGCATGAGTCCCTGGTGCGGGACGCCATCCAGCGGGAGCTGCGGCGGGGCGGCCAGGTCTTCTATGTGCACAACCGGGTCCAGAGCATCCACGCCGTCCGGCGGCGGCTGGAGCGGCTCTTGCCCGAGGCCCGCTTTGCGGTGGCCCACGGCCAGATGGCCGAAGGGGAGCTGGAGCGGGTGATGGTCGACTTCGTGGAGGGCAAGGCCGACGTGCTGGTGTGCACCACCATCATCGAATCGGGCCTGGACATCCCCAACGTCAACACCCTGATCGTGGAGGACGCCGACCGCATGGGCCTGGCCCAGCTCTACCAGCTGCGCGGCCGGGTCGGCCGCTCCGACCGGGTGGCTTACGCCTACTTCACCTACCGCCGCGACAAGGTGTTGACGGAGGACGCCCAGAAGCGCCTGCAGGCCATCAAGGACTTCACCGAGCTGGGGGCGGGGTTCAAGCTGGCCTTGCGGGACCTGGAGATCCGCGGCGCCGGCAACCTGCTGGGGGCCGAGCAGCACGGCTTCATGCTGTCGGTGGGCTTCGACCTGTACACCCAGCTGCTGGAGGAGGCGGTGGCCGAGCTGCGGGGCCGGCGGCGGCCCGCCCGCTTGAAGCCCGTCATCGACCTGGTGGTCGACGCCCACATCCCCGATGCCTACATCCGGGACGCCCGCCAGAAGATCGAGTTCTACAAGAAGGTCAACCTGGCCGAGACGCCCGCCGAGCTGGCCGAGGTGCGGGAGGCCTTGCAGGACCGCTACGGCCCGCCGCCGGAGCCGGTGCGCAACCTGCTGGCCCTGGCGGAGGTGCGCCAGCTGGCCGCCCGCAGCGGCGTCTTCCGCATCGAGCAACAGGGGACCCGCATCGACCTGGAGGCGGTCGCGCCCCAGGCGGAGGCCCTGGCCCGCGCCTGCGAGAACCTGCGCCCCCAACTGGGCCGGCGGCTACAGCCGGTGCGGGGGCGGGCGGCGGCCTTCTTCCGCACCGACGGGCTGGGCGAGCGGGAGGTGCTCACCGCCCTGCGCCGGTTCCTCCGGGAACTGGTGCGCCTCACCCCGGCCGAAGCCGATGACCACGCCGGCGCCGGGGACGCCGTGGAGACGGCGGTCCAGCGGGATGCGGAATAGCGGAAAATTTTTGGCGGCACACTGTCTTCGCGGTGGCCGTCCCTCTGAGAAGGGACCCCTGCGTGCGAAAAGCTATTCCGGAAGCATCTCCCGTCCGGCGGGATGGTGGCGTCCGGCCGAACCGGTGACGGACGCGGCGACGGTCCGGGCCCCCGCGCCTGCGAGCGGGACGACCCGGCCGGGCTCCGCCGGCCCCGGCCGGGCCCCCAGCCGGCGCCCGGCCACCGACCACGGACCACGTGCGAGGAACCCAGGCGAGGAGGGGTGACGGATGAAGGCGACGGGCATCGTGCGCCGCATCGATGACCTGGGCCGGGTCGTGATCCCCAAGGAGATCCGGCGCACCCTGCGCATCCGCGAGGGCGACCCGCTGGAGATCTTCGTGGATCGCGACGGGGAAGTGATCTTGAAGAAGTATTCGCCCATCGGCGAGCTGGGCGACTTCGCCAAGGAGCTGGCCGATTCCCTCCACGAGGCGGTCCACCACATCGCGCTGGTGGCCGACCGGGACGCCATCATCGCCGTCGCCGGCGCGCCCCGCAAGGAATTCATGGAGAAGCGGATCGGCGGCGCCGTGGAGGAGGCCATGGCCCAGCGGCAGCCCGTCCTGCGCAACCGCCCGGCCCAGAACCCCGGCGCCGGCACCCTCCTGGCCGACGACGAGACCGACGAGCGGTTCTCCGCCTACGTCATCGCGCCGATCCTGGCCACGGGTGACGTCATCGGGGCGGTCATCCTCGCCTCCAAGGAGCCGGGCACCCAGATGGGTGACCTGGAGCTGAAGCTGGCGGAGACGGCGGCGGCGGTCCTGCGCAAGCAGATGGAGGACTAGGCGGTGCCCGTGTCCAACCCCCGCCCGGGGGGTTTATCGTGACGGAAGGGTTTGAGCGGCCTTCTACCAGCCCTGCGAACGGGCAGGACCCCTACGGGTTCGCCCGGGTGGTCGACCTGGTCCGCCGCCTGCGGGCGCCGGGCGGCTGCCCCTGGGACCGGGCCCAGACCCACCGCTCCCTGCGCCGCTTCGCCCTCGAAGAGGCCTATGAGGTGGTCGAGGCCATCGACACCGGGGACCCCGACCACCTGGCCGACGAGCTGGGCGACCTCCTCCTGCAGGTCCTCCTGCATGCCCAGATCGCTGCCGAGGCGGGCCGCTTTGACGTGGCGGACGTCTGCCACCGCCTGGCGGACAAGCTGGTGCGGCGCCATCCCCACGTGTTCGGCGAAGCCGAGGCCCGCTCGGCCGCCGATGTCCAGCGGCTGTGGACGGCGATCAAGGCGGCCGAGGCGGCGGGCGGCGGCGAGCCCGGCCCAGGCCCGGCGAGCGGCGGCGAGACCGGTACAGGGCCGGAGGACGGCGGCGAGGCCGGCGCAGGGCCGGAGGAGGGGGAGCCCTGGAGCCCCAGTGCCCTGGTCGAGGCGTACCGCGTCCAGGAACGGGCGGCCCGGTCCGGCCTGGATTGGCCCGACCCCCAGGGGCCGCGGGCCAAGCTGGACGAGGAGCTCGCCGAGCTGGACGAGGCGGTGGCCCAGGGGGATCCCGCCCGCATCGAGGAGGAGCTGGGCGACGTCCTGTTCATCCTGGTCAACGCCGGCCGGCACTGGGGGGTCTACGCCGAGACGGCCCTGCTGGGGGCGGTCCGCAAGTTTCGCCGGCGGGTGCGCTCCATGGAGGAACAGGCGGCGCGTCAGGGCGTGCGCCTGGCCGACCTGGCACCGGCCGAGCTGGACCGCCTGTGGGAGGCGGCGAAAGACCGCGAGCGCGGGAGGATTCAGGGCTCGTCCGAAGAACACAAGAGCGGAATTCGACCCGAGGCGAGGGGAGGGAAGCGTGGGTGAACAAGCCTGAGCTGGTGAACGCCATTGCCGAGAAGACCGGCCTGAACAAGAAGGACAGCGAGCGGGCGGTGAACGCCCTCGTCGAGTCCATCAGCGAGGCGCTGGCCCGGGGCGACAAGGTCTCCCTGGTCGGCTTCGGCACCTTTGAGGTGCGGACGCGCCAGGCCCGCACGGGCCGGAATCCGCGGACGGGGCAGACCCTGACCATCCCCGCGGCGAAGGTGCCCGCCTTCAAGCCGGGCAAGCAGCTGCGCGACATGGTGAAGTGAGCCCAAACCGCCGGCGAGGGATGCTGGCGGCGGTCTGCGGGCGGCCATGATGAGGCGACGGAGCCCGCGGATGGCGGGGCCGGCACCGGGTGCGACCGGTGCCGGCCCCGTTTTTTTGTTGGGGGGGTGCGGGGCGCGGGGCCCCTGTTGAGGCGCGGGCCATGGGGCCCCTCCCTTTCGGGGGGTGGCGTCCGGCGCGGGCGCCGGCGGCCAGCGCGAGGGCCGGGACGGGAGCCCGGTACATAGCCCTCCCCCGCAGGCATATCCATGAGCGAGAGGCCCGGGAGCACCATCGCCAGGGCCGTAGGGAAGGAGGTCCGGGCCGTGGCCGAGGGTCAGGCTGCGCCGGGCAACCGGGGGCGGCATACCCTGACGCTGGCCGGCCGGGAGCGGCTGGAGCTGGACGGCGTCCAGAGGGTGGAGAACTTCGACGACCACACGGTCGTGCTGGAGACCGTGATGGGGCGCCTGACCATCCGCGGGGAGGGGCTCCACATCCACGAGCTCAACCTGGAGGAGGGCCGCCTGCGCATGACGGGCCGGGTCTCCCTCCTGGCCTACGAGGACTCCACCCAGCGTCGCCGCGACCGCCGCAACCTGCTGGAGCGGCTCCTCAAGTGACGATGCCCGCCGGGAACCAGCCGCGACCGGAGCAGGAAGCGGGGGCGGCCGGCCGATGTTCTCTTTGACCGTGCAGATGTACATGCTCGCCGTCGACGTCGCCCTGGGCCTCACCCTGGGCCTCCTCTTCGACGCCTGCCGGGCCCTGCGCCTCGTGCTGGGGGGCGGCCGGCCCGCCCGCCGGCCCTGGCTCGACGCCCTGCTGGACGCGGCCTTTTGGGCGGCGGCCCTGCCCCTGGTCATCCTGGCGTGGGGTTGGGGCAACTGGGGCCAGGTGCGCACCTTCACATTCCTCGGGCTGGCGCTGGGTATCGCGATATACGCCGGCCTGGGTTCACCCTTCCTGTATCCCGCCTTTGCCGCCACCTACCGGGCGGTCGGGCAAGGGACCGTGCGCTTCGTCCGGTGGAACCGGCGGGCGGCGCGGTGGGCCCGCCGCGCCGCCGGGTGGCTGCTCCGCGGGCCCTTCCGGCTGGCCATGGGGATCCTCAAGCCCGTGACCATCCCCCTGGGGTGGCTGCTGGCGCCGGTATGGGTCCCCGTGCAGCGGCATCTGGTAGCCCCCGCCCGGCAGGCGGTGGAACGCCGCCTGCTGGCCCCCCTGCGCCAGCGCACGGCGGCCTGGCGCAGCAGCGCCCGGGTCCGGTGGAACCGGCTGCGCGCAGCCCTGGCCAGCTGGCTCCGGCCGGGGGAGGGCGGAGCATCACCCCCTACCGCCCCGCCTCCGGCTTGAGGGGGGGCCGATCGGGTTCCCTCCGGCACGGGGCGGGGATGGCCAGGTCCGGGGCGGTAGCGGGCGGGTCGGAAGGCGGGCGGCCCCGGTGGGCGGTCCGGTCGCCGGTCCGGAAGGCGGCTGGCCCGGTCGGCGGTCCGGCAGCCGGTCCGCCAGGCGGCCGGGACGGACGGGGATGGATCCATGGCCGGTTCGTCCCGGGGGGTATCGGCCTGCCGGAAGGAATCCCCCCTTCGCCGGCGAACCCTAGCCGGTACCGGTTGTATAAAGTTTGTCCACAGTTTGTGTGTAATTTGTGGATAACCCCGTGACGACGGAGCCGGAGGTCGCCGCCCGCCCATGCGCATCGAGATCCGCGGCGCTGAGCGCTTGAGCTTTCGCGAGCGCCAGGTGGTCGTCCTCAAGGAGACGGGATACAGCACCGAGGCCATCGCGCGCCGGCTGGGTCTGGCCCCCGGCACGGTGGCCACCCTCTACAACCGGGCGCGCAGCAAGGGCTATGAGGTGGTCATCGTCATCGACGGCGATCCGCTGCGGCTATTCGGTGAGGGCGACGAGGAGGCGCCGGAGGAAGAGCCCGGACCGGGCGGCGGTGACCTCGGCTGATGGGCCGGCTTCGGAGGGGGTTGGTGGCGGTGGCGGGACGCGGCGAACAAGCCAGGGGTGTCCGGACGGCCTGGCGCGGGCGGATGGCCCCGGTCCCGGTCCCCCCGGCGGAGCCCAAGGGCGTGCGCGCTGGCCGATCGGCCCCGCCCGGCGGCGGGCACGGCAGCGCCCTGTGGGAAAAGGGTTCCGGCCCTGCTCCCGATCGGCAGTCCTACGCTCGGGGTCCGCGGCGCGGCAGCGCCCTTTGGGAAAAGGGTTCCGGCGCTGCGCCCCGGGGCGCGGTCACGCCCCTGCGCCCCCAGGCCGAGCGGGTGCGGGTCCTTTCACGGGAGCCGTGGCAGCCTGCCACCGCCGGGCGGCATGGTTCCGGGGGGCCGGGGGACGGGCGGTCCGGCGGGGCGGCCGCGGGTCTCGCGCCACGGCCCGCGCGGCGCCGCTGGCGGTTGCGCTGGGGCCGGCTGGTGGCGACGGCGGTGGCCGCCTACCTGCTGGCAGGCCTGATCCTCCAGCAATGGGCCTTGTGGCAGGCCCAGAAGGAT